>JAFSBG010000121.1 GCA_017441945.1 Clostridia bacterium | reverse complement strand
AGATCGACAGAGATTATTGAAATATTTTTAAAATCAATGTCTTTAGGTACAAGATTTCTTTTATAAAGAATAAAGCGGAAAAAGTTGCGTAAATCTAAAAAATATTCATTTGCGGTCAATTTTGAGCGACCGCGTATGGTTACCATATAAGTAATGAAGTTTTTAATCTCCTGAGGAGCATCGCTGTAATCGTACATAAAATCACCTAAGCCTACCTCAATAATTATACAAAATATCTATTTTGTATAATTATATATATTTTTTACAGGCCCCGTTTCCAGGCCTCCTTTCCTATATTTTTCTGATTAAATACTATTATAACACATTTTTTAAAATAATCAAATAAAGCCGCCGAACAAAATCAGCAGCTTTATTTTTTAATGAATTATTTTTTTCTTTTTGCTGATACACATCATTGCAAATGACCACGCAGCAGTTGATGTAATTATAAGTCCTGGCAGTAATCCTTCTGGGAAATATTCAAATCTTATATCATGATTTCCGGCTTCAAGATTAAGACCGCACATAGCTTTGCCGATTTTAATAATTTCAGTCTTCTGTCCATCTACATAAGCTGTCCATCCATCTTCGTATGGTACAGACATATATAAGATTCCATCCTTCTGCACATTTACATTTCCTTCGATCACAGTATCTTTCCACTGAGTTACATTAAGCTGTTCATCAGCCAGTTCAGCATATCCTTTTTCAAATACGTCAGTATTCATAAATGAAGTGTATACTGTAATATTGCTTGCATCACCTTCACGAAGTTCAAATTCAAACTTCACTATATCGCCTTTATTATAAGTGCCGGCACAAAGAATTGATGCATAGCTGTTTTCATATTCGAATGCCTGATCAGCGCCTGTAATTTTAAGCTTTTTAGTCTTAGGTCCATCTGTATAGACATATAAAACACCATCTCTAGGCATTGTATAATTCCATACAAAATTGTCCTTACATTTAAATACCTGTCGATTTTCTGTCTCAAAAAGATTGAATTTGACACCGGTCATAGTGGAAAATACAGAATTCTGGCTGTCAAATGGCTGCGAATAGTTGAGCGCAAGATTATCAGAATGACTATTTACCATATAACCAATGGAAAGCGGATATTTTGACTTATACAAAATGCTGTTATTTTCCTGCTCAACAGCTGTCCAGTATGCCGGAGCTGCAATATCTCCGCTCTTGGAAATCATGTAATTTACGCCGAGTAAATTATTTAAAAACGGAGAATTTTCTGTGTATAAATATCTGTTCTGTCTGTCGACTGCGCTCAGACCAATGGCTCTTGAGAAGTTTGTAACATCAACTTTAACCATAGAGGAAAACTGAGTTACGCCTTTATAATGATAAAGCATCGGGTCGTTTGTTGTTTTCCAGTTTGACATTTCAATTCGGGTATTCTCCCCTTCCATTTCATCAATCAGAGCCTGGACATCATCATATTTTTCAGGATAAATACTTCTCTGGGAAGTACCTGTATTTCCATATAAAATAACTGCGCTTGAACATACTTCAAACAGCATAAATACAAGCAGAATGTTTATACCAAGCTGCTTTTTTTCAGGATACTTTACTATAAATACAAGAATGAGAGCATATGCAATGAGCAATGCTGCACCAGCTGCAACACAAATATCCTGCTGTGGACCAAAGTATGCACATACCACTGTGAGGAGCCCTGCAAGCACCATAAGCACAGCATCTGTAAAGTCAATTTCCTTTATACGCGGGAATGTCCTGAAACCAATAATTGTGATTATAAATGGAATTATAAACGAGAATCTGTATGGAATCATATTGGTAATATGAAACGCATGCCAGATGAAATTGAGCATATTGAAATTACAGCTTACAACCATGAAAACAATAAGCAGAAATACCGTGATTTTTTCACGCATTTTAATTTCTGTCATGCTGAAATAAATCGGCAACAGCATAAAACAGAACATACTTGAAAAAACATTGGGCAGACCGTCGAGTACAGTAGTCATTGAGATATATGAGAAATTGCCGATTATATCAAAGAAAGATTCATAAAACTCAACTTTAGTCGGGAATTTATTGCTGATGCTGTACGTTTCTGTAAGACCGATATAAGCAGGTATTGTTATAAACGCTGTCAGACCTATACCTATCAGAGTGTAAAAGGCAATCTGCATAAGACGCTTGAAAAATGTTTTGAAGCTCACTTTATAACAGATGCATCCTGCAAAAAAGCTTATTGCTGTGAAAACGCAGACTATATAACCGATATAATAATTGGCAATTATGGAAAGCGCAAGAGTAATAATATAAAGCTTGAATTTCCCTTCCTTAATGATGGAAAGTGTGCCAAGAATAACAAGCGGCATAAGCGCAAAGGTATCCATCCACATTATATTCCAGCAATAACCGATAACATAAGTGCAAAGGGCATACATCGAAGCAAATACAGGTAAAGTTTTGTCTTCTTCCCTATTCAACACTTTAAGCAGGAATAAAGCCATAAATAAGCCCGCACAACCGATTTTAGTCATCATGAATAAAACAACTGCCTCACGCAGTAAAGACGGCGGAACAAGCACTACAAGTAAATTGAGAGGGCTCATGAGATAATATGAAGCCATCGAAAGGAAGTTTGTTCCCAATCCACCATTCCAGGAATAAAGCAGGCTGCCTCCATTCTGCAGTTTGTGCTGGAGTTCTACGAGAAATGGATAATACTGATGCCAGAAGTCGCTTATCATTATCTGTCTGTCGCCAAACGGGAATGTTCCCTGACATGCATAGGCCAGACCCATTGTGAAAAATGGAATAAAAAATGACAATGCAAGATAAATATGCTTATATTCAAATAATTTTTTTATAAATCTTTTCATAGCTGCCTCTCATAAAACATACTATGTTTATTTTACCATTTTTTAATTCCATAGTAAATAGAAATTTGTTTATAAAAAGAAAAAAGGTGCCATTTCTGACACCTTTTTATTTATATTACAAAGTAACAGTTGCTTCTGTCTTGCCTATTCTGCCGCCCGTACAGATAAACTTGAGCTCTGTTCCCTTCTTTGCCTTGACGATCCATGTGATCTTCTTGCAAAGCTCAGCACTCTGTCTTGAATATGGAGCCAGACCGTTTACTGTCTTGATTCCCGAAAGCCCCTGAAGATGACCGATCTGTTCTTCAGCCTTGCCCTGAATAAGCTCATATTCACCAATCATTTCGACCTTGAGAGGCTTGAGAGACTTATTCTTGAGACCTTCCTTGAAAATGTATGTAGACATATAACCAGAGTTACCGACAATGGCTTCGATCTTGAATACATCTTCGGAAACAGCCTGAACATCGATCTTTTCGAAGTTAACATTTGGAAGAGCCTTGACCGCTCTGAGAGCAAATCTCGTGTGCTTTTCGACTTCCTGATGAAGGAACTTTGACGGAGGATTCTGTCTGAAGAACTTGACATTATAGCCGCCGATTTCAACTTCGCCAAGCTGTGGATGTTCGACCTTTGTCCAATCCTTGAAGCCTTCTTCCTTAGAAAGATTTTCATCAGCCCACTTGAGGTACTTGAGTGCATCTTCTTCCTGCTCTGCATCGGAAAGATTTTCCTTTGGAGGATACTTGACATCAAGACCTGCTCTTACAGGAAGATCCCAGCATTCGATTGTCATTGCAGGAATACCAAGAACAAAGTGACAGAAATCGTCAAATCCGCCGTAAGTTACAGAAGCAGATGCAGGCATATATTCATCAAATACATTGAGAACAGGGTATCCGTTTTCTTCATTTGCCATCTTGCCCATTGCCTTGAAGAGGTCGATATCTTCCTTGATGGCCTGTTTTGCGCTCTTATAACCAGGTGTATAAAGATTCTGACCGCCTGCCGTATGCATATCGATTACGAAACATACATTAGGATGACTGAGGAGGAAGTCTGCATTAGCCTTCGTTTCATTGTTTGCCAGAGGATATTTACCTGCGCCGCGCTGCTTGTATTCTGTTTCCCAACCGATAGGATAGTTTCTATTGAAGTCATTGCCATATTTTGCAGGAGCATCAACGATGTTTATGCCGTCAAATTCATTGATAATACCTTCATCATAGACATTATAGAATTCACCTTCTGTTTCGTCAGGAGCTCTCTTTGTCATAAGACGAGGATCCTTATCGGAAATCTTCCAGACACCGAACTTGGACTTTACACGCATAAGACGTGCTACACCGTCGCCGTCAAGGTCCTTTCTGTAAAGACCAGGCATTTCTGTGTCATAAGGATACATCTTAGGAACAGAACGAACTGTATCTTCTGTTGTAAGGAAGTATTCAGAGCCGTCTGGGGATACGCGTGGAACTGCGTAAATTGTATACTGCGAAAGAATCTTCTTAATTTCTTCCGAATCACAATTTGTAAAGATTGTATCGAGCAGGAACATAACTGTCATACAGCCTGTAACTTCGCCCGCATGAATATTACCTTCGATATAAAGAGCAGGCTTGTCAGAATAATCACCTGTTGTAAGGTCTGTTATTTCCATAAGCCAGATATTTCTGCCCTGTTCAGTTGTGCCGATAGAGCTGAGACGAGCAATGTCGCTATGTTCTGCAGCATACTTGTTAAGAATATCAGTTATTTCCTGATACTTATAATAATGGTCATAAACGTAAGTCTGCTTCATATTTTCCTCCATTTTATATTAGAGATTGATTTTTGTTTCTACCTTACCGATTCTGCCGCCCTGACACTTGAGTGTGATCTCTGTGCCCTTTTCACCCTTGACAATCCAGGATACCTTCTTGCAGATGTCAGCAACAGGTCTGGAATTGAGTGTGAGGCCATTTCTTGCAACTATACCGGAAATGCCCTGAAGATGGCCGATATTTTCTTCAGGCTTGCCCTGAATGATGCGTACATTACCGTCGATATCAACAGTAAGCTGCTTGAGATTCTTGGACTTGAGACCTTCCTTGAATACATAAGTTGGCATGAAGCCCTCATTGCCGATAACAGCATCAATCTTGAAAATATCGTCAGCAAGCTGTTCTACTTCAACACTGTCAAAACCTACATTAGGGAATGACTTGATGGCGCGAAGAGCAAATCTTGTATGCTTCTGCACTTCCTGAAGCAGGAACTTTGCTGGTGGTGGGTTCTGTCTTGTATACTTGAGATCGAAGCCGCCGATTTCAACTTCGCCAAGATGTGGATGGTCAAACTTTGTCCATTCCATAAAGCTTTCTTCCTTGGAAAGATTTTCATCAGCCCACTTGAGGTACTTGAGAGCATTTTCAGCCTGTTCTTCATCAGGAACATCTACTCTTGGCGGATACTGTACATTGATACCTGCACGGACATCGAGGTCCCAGCATTCGATAGCAATCGCAGGAATACCGAGAACAAAATGTACGAAGTCATCGAAACCGCCGAATGCAGATGGTGCGCCCTGTGGAAGATATTCATCGTAAACATTGATTACAGGATAACCATTTTCTTCGTGAGCCATCTTACCGATAGCCTTATAGAGGGCGATATCTTCCTTGATAGCCTGCTTTGCACTCTTGAAACCAGGCATGTAAAGATTCTGACCGCCTGCTGTGTGCATATCAATTACGAAACATACGTTAGGATGCTCAAGAAGGAAGTCTGTATTAGCCTTTGTTTCATTGTGAGCAAGTGGATATTTACCTGAGCCACGCTGCTTATCTTCTGTTTCCCATCCGATAGGATAGTTTCTGTTAAAGTCATTGCCGTATGGCGCAGGAGCATCAGCAAGATTTGCAAGAAGACCGTCAAATTCTTCCAGTACACCTTCATCATAGACATTATAGAATTCACCTTTTGTATCGTCAGGAGTTCTCTTGACCATAGCGCGCGGGTCTTTGTCAGAAACCTTCCAGATGCCGTACTTGGACTTAACACGCATAAGACGTGCTACACCGTCACCATCGATATCCTGTCTCTGTACACCAGGCATAAGCTTGTCATAAGGATACATTTTAGGAACAGAGCGAACACTGTGTTCTGTTGTAAGATAGAACTCAGAGCCGTCAGGAGAAAGACGAGGAACTGCGTAAAGTGTGTAATTTTTAAGTATTTCCTTTATTTCTTCATTATCAAGATTTGAGAAAATAACGTCGAGAAGATACATTACTGTCATTGCGCCTGTGACTTCACCTGCGTGAATGTTACCTTCGATATAGAGAGCAGGCTTATCTGCAAAGTCGCCTGTTGAAAGATCTGTGACCTCCATAAGCCAGATATTTCTACCTTGTTCTGTAACACCAATAGAGCCGAGACGAGCGAAATCGCTGTGCTTTTCTGCATAATCAGTAAGAATATCTGTTATCTCCTGATATTTGTAATAATGGTCATAAACGTATGAATGTTTCATTTTGCTCCTCCAATTCATATTATTTATCTGATTTCATGCCAGCACCGCACATAGGAATGAGAACATCGGTAAGCTTGCCGTTTTTATCCACATATTCCATATACGCCGCATAAGTTGCCGCCGTAGTATGTTCGCAATAAATACCCTTTTCAGCAAGAAGCTTCCGGGCCTCAAGTATTCTGTTTTCAGGGGCGCGAACAGTTTTTATGTTATATTTATAGATATATTCAAGTATTTCACTGCCTCTCATCGGAATACCGATTGCAATACCTTCTGCCATAGTCGGCTTCGGCGTGATTTTTGCGGGCACATTCAGTTCATTTTCATGTGCCGTTACAAACGGGTCACACAGCTCGCTCTGAACGGCAAAAATCTGAGGCATCTTGTCTATCACTTTGCTTTCAATAAGCTCTTCAAGGGCTATTATCGCGCCAATAAACAATGTTCCGTTGCCAAGCGGAATAAAGATATTCTCAGGTATTCTGCCAAGCTGCTCATACACTTCATAAATATATGTCTTTGTGCCCTGATAAAAGAACGGATTGTATACATGGCTCGCATAATATTTTCCGCCTTCATCAACCTGCTTCCGGCAGGCATCAGCGCACATATCTCTTGTTCCGGGAACAACATTTACTTTTGCACCATGAGATTTGATCATATTAATTTTATGAGGTGATGTTCCTTCAGGAACAAAAATCTCACACTCTATTCCTGCTTTGGCTGAATAAGCTGCCACACTGTTGCCTGCGTTGCCGCTACTGTCCTGCACAACAGAATCGACACCGATAGCTTTGCAATGAGCTATAAGCATTGCAGCACCTCTGTCTTTGAACGAGAGAGTAGGCATACAGAAATCCATTTTAAGCATTACATCATCGTTGAACCTGATAACGGGAGTCATGCCTTCTCCCAGAGAAATATCCTTCCATGTCTCACCTTCAACAGGCATAAAATATCTGTAACGGAACATATTCCAGCAGGATTTATCTATCTTGTCAAGTTCAAACGCAGGAGCCTTATAATCAAGCTTCCATAAACCGCCGCATTCACATTTTGCTTTACGGGTATTTGCAGATTCAATTTTTCCGCACTTGTTACAGATATATTGCATTATTTCACCTCCGCAATAGCTTCTATTTCGACCAGACAGCCGAAATGGAGTTTTGAAACAGGAACAACTATTCTTGCAGGCTTATGTTCCCCGAAAAACTCTGCGTAAATAACATTTACCTTGTCCCAGTCGTCTATGTCAGATACATAAACTCTGCATTGAACAACATCAGAGCGCTCTGCGCCAGCTTCTTTGAGAACTCTGTCGAGATTTGATAAAGCAAGCTTTGTGTGTTCTTCTATTCCACCTTCAGCAACTTTTCTTGTATCCGGATCTATAGAAAGTTGCCCGGAAATAAAAAGCAATCCATTGGAAATAATGCCGGGAGTGTAATGACCTTTGTTTTCACCTTTATATTGAGGACTTACAAACTTCATAGTGCACCTCTCATTTATTATCAGATTAAAAATATTATACCACTAAAATCCACTTACTTCAACAATTAAATGCCAATAATATGTGCTAAATGTATAATATTTTCAATCAAAATAATAACAAAATTAGTCCTTTGGTATATTTTTCAAAAAATTAAAATTTTTTCAAAAAAACTCTTTACAAATCAGAATTTATGTTGTATAATAATCAAGCAGTCAAGAAATGAAGGGGTATAGCTCAGCCGGTAGAGCAGTGGTCTCCAAAACCACGTGTCGTGAGTTCGATCCTTACTGCCCCTGCCAAAGGGAAACGATCAGTCGGTCGTTTCCCTTTTTAATTGCTATCGTAGCTCAGTTGGTAGAGTACGTCATTGGTAATGACGAGGTCGGCGGTTCAATCCCGCTCGGTAGCTCCAATTTCAAGCCGGTTTATGCCGGCTTTTTTGGTGCTCAAAAATAGTTTAATATAAAAAATTAAGCTCCCTGTTACGGGAGCTTTTTTGTTATTTCTTATTCTGCTTTTCCTTGAGTCTATATGTAAGTGTCATAAGGCTTTCAGAGAAATGAACATCTTCGATTGGGATACAATCAAAATCAAGATGAAGATCTACATTTGTAAAGTTCCATACAGCCTTGATACCACAATCGATAAGACGCGCTGTCATTGTCTTTGCAAGACGCTTAGGCAATGTGAGAACAGCCATATCAGGAGCTTCATTTTCCATGATATTTTCAAGTTCACTTACATTATAAATCGGAACATTGTTTATTGTGTTTCCATGACCTTCAACGTTTACATCAAAACCACAAATTATTTCAACACCGCAAGCTGCGAAATTGAAGTTGTTGATCAGTGTACGCCCAAGATTACCTACACCAATGATAATAGCCTTGTTTTTCTTATTTATATTGAGAATATTTGCAATTTCATCGCGCAAAAACTCAACATTATAACCGTAACCCTGCTGTCCAAATCCACCAAAGCAATTAAAATCCTGTCGTACCTGGGAAGCTGTAAGACCCATCATTTCAGCCAGTTTACTGGAAGATATTCTGGTTATGCCGCTATCTAAAAGCTGATTTACATATTTATAGTATTTAGGCATTCTACGTATTACGGCTGTCGAGATTTTCTTTTCCGGCATTTT
>JAFSBG010000120.1 GCA_017441945.1 Clostridia bacterium | reverse complement strand
CCCTCCCCTTAACAAGGGGAGACTGTAAGGTGTCAGGATAAGATTTACATAGGTATGATGCAGGGTATATAAGGCTCGCTGAAAAACCTTCAGAAAGCCTTATACATCCTGCCTCATAAGAGGCGGGATGTATATGTAAGTGGGTATTTTTTAGGATTAGTTGTTAAAAAGCTTATCCATGAGAGCCTGATCGATAGCACCGAGTTCAGCCATTGCTTCGTCGTATGTAAGGTTTTCAGACTGGATAGCCTGGGAAACAACTTCAACTGGGAACTTACCATCTTCGAGCTTCCAGGATTCGATCAATTCGTTTGTTACGTTCTTGTAAAGCCATACTGTTGTGAGAGAAAGAACGGAGTCGCCCTTAGCAACTTCACACTTGTCTGCAACTTCGCAAAGGAATACAGCTGTTTCTTCGTTATTGATATTGAATGTACCAACATCCTTCCATGTTACGTTGTACATCTTTGTGCCGTCTTCATTTGTAACAACCTTGGAATTTGCACCAGAGTTGAAGCCGAGGCCGAGGTAATCATACATATCCTTAGGACATGTAACGAATGTACGAATGTAAGCATCTTCAGAGCCATCGTTTACTGTTTCAACGAGCTTGTTGTTTGTAATCTTGCCGTTATCGATTGGGAACAACTTCTGATCTGCGTATTCAACCCATTCACCCTTTTCGTTCTTCATCCATTCATCGATATGGATGTCAACGTTACCAACTGTGAATGTGTTTGTCTTAGCGTCGCTGTCTGTGAAGTAAGCGAGTGTGCCGCCGATAACTGCTGTTGCAGCCATTGCGATTACGAGGCACATAGCCATAATCTTCTTTTTCATTGTGTTTTCTCCTTTATGGATTTTTTGTTTACAACCCCTCCACCGCTGACCACGGTCCCCCTCCCCTTGCACAGGGGAGGCAGAAAGTGGAAAGGGATTTTTTGTTTTGTTGTTTCGCGGGGATCTGAATCCCTCCACCACCTTACGGTGGTCCCCCTCCCTTTAGGCAAGGGAGGCAGTTATCTTTTTACTTTTGAATTGTATATATCGGGGACTTATTCGGTGGTGCCGCCTTAACGATAGCTGACTTCATTTTCCACAGACTTCATACTATCAGCGAACAACACAATCTTCAGGATATTTACCATAAGTTCGGGATTTTACAATTCGGAAGTTGTGAGATGTGAGGGATTAAGCCTTGAATTCTGCAGGAAGATTATCCCAAGCTTCAGCAAGTGTAAATGGTGTATTATTTGTCTTATAATACTGAACTGCTGCTGCCTTAAATGTAAGTGTAGGCTGTGTGAAATCTTCTGCTGTCATCATTTCCTTTGTTACAGTATCTTTTACAGTAACTGTATCATTTGCGAGGATAGAGTATTCCTTGCCCATTTCAATTGTAGTAGCATCCATATAATAGTAACCAGGATGTCCTTCTACAGGCTTCCATGCGCTGTCAACTGTGAATTCCATAAAATTATCATAGTTTGCAGACTTTTCAATCTTTATAAACAAAAAGCTTTCTTCAGATTCAGCTACAACTGATGCCTTAGGATTCTTTTCGATTGTGTGACCTGGAACCATCTGTGCAGTTTTATTCTCTGGAAGAGTTTCTGTTAAAGTAATATTGATATTGCTTGGTGAGAATGTATTAACAACTGGTGTTGCAGAAGCTGTCAACCAAGCGAGTGTGCCGCCTACGCCAAGAGCAAAAACCAAAGCGAAAGCGAGAACCATTGTCAAAGTTTTCTTCATTATAATTTTCCTCCTTCCCGAATACTTTTATAAAAAGCATTTTGCTTATTTATCGGGATTTTTGATATTATTTAATATGTAAGATAAGTCTTACTGAGCTGGTGTTTCTTTTTCAAACTGACCATGTGCAGCTGCCCAAGCTGCATCTGCTGTTGCAAAACCATCTTCCTGAATTGCATAAGCAACAACCTTGATTGTATTCTCTGTATATTCAGCAAGTTCTTCGTTTTCAACAGCACCCTTAATCTTAATTGTTTCGAAAACAACAACATCTTCGCCGCCGGAAACAACTTCCTTGTACTTGTACACATTTGTTTCGCCTTCAACAAGAGTCCAGCCATTAGTTGCCATCTGAGCTGCAACTGTTGCTTCATCTTCAATAGCAGCGATTTCATTTGTAATTTCTACAAAAATCCAAGCATCTTCAGATGTTGCATCAACATGAACTGTTGGATCCTTGTCATATTCATGACCTGGGAGAAGCTTGTAAGAGTTTTCCTTAACACGTACTTCTGGTTCAACTTCCTTGCCGTTTTCATCAACCTTAGCTTCGTCCAATGTAATCTTTACATTACCTACAGTAAATGTGTTTACAACTTCATCTGTAGATGTGAGGTAAGCCATTGTGCCCATTACGGAGCCTACTACGAGCATTACTGCGCATGTCAATGCGAGAAGTGCCTTCTTGGTGTTTTTCATAAAAACATCCTCCTTTAAAAATTTTAATTTGTTTTTTTGACTACGTTATGTAGTCTGGTTACTACCCCTCCACCAACTTACGTTGGTCCCCCTCCCCTCACAAGGTGAGGCAAGTGGGAGGGATAATTTTTTGACTATTTCTCATAGTCTGGTTACTACCCCTTATCTGCCAGGCGGGCTATGCCCTACACCCCATCCACCACCAAAGGTGGTCCCCCTTCCCCAATGGGGTCCCCGGCAAGCCTGCTTGCTGGGGTGCGAATCGAGGGGAAGGCTATGGGGTGTGCAAATAAGTGGTAATATTTTTATATCTGTACCGACCGTGTTTTTCGTACACGGCCGGGTACATTCGGTTATGGTTGTTTTTCGAGCGGGGATGGAACCACCGCCCCTACAAGCTTTCCACGAAAGATAAGTTTGTAGGGGAAGGTCTCTGTGCCCTCCCGGATTTGCTGTAGATTATTCGTCTTTTTTCTTTTTCGGTTCGTCTTTTTCAAAGAGGTCCGGAATGAAAACGAGCATCATAAGAATTGCGCCTGCAGAAATCGCAACGTACATTCCCGGCGGCTGCTGAATGTAATTTGCCAGATAGCCAAGCTTCGGAATGCTGAATACCGGCGAGCCGATTACATTTTTATAATGTACAAGGCTTCCGTCAACGGCATCGTTGGCATCGCCCTTTGTGCGGTAACGAAGCACTGTGGAATCGTTTTCGTCAGGCACGACTTCGACGATTCTGTGGGTTGCGATGGTGTCTTCATCGAGCATGAATGTGATTACGTCGTCCGTCTTGAGCTTTGTGTAATCGACCTTCTTTACATAGATGAGTGAGCCTGTGTGATATGTAGGTTCCATCGAACCGGAAAGGACTGTATAGACATTGAGACCGATGAGGCGTACGCCTACGAGAAGTATGGCGATGACGACCACAATCCCGACCAGAATCGATGTGAACACGTCCCAGATTTTCCTGACTGTTTTCAATTTTTTGTCCTCTGTGCTGTGAATTATTAATGGTTAAACTACCGTACCACATAATTCTCATTATGTAGTCACGATATATAAATATTCTATTATTTGTGCTCATTATATCATCACATTTTACAAAAGTCAATGAATAAAAAGCATTAAAAATCAAATAAATTTGTGAAAAAATATCAAAATTGAAAATAGACACAGGAAGGGCACCCTTTAGTGCAAAAAAGCATTTTTTGTGACCAAAAGGGCGTGATTACTGTGTCTTTTTTTATTTCTGAATTTATATCTTTTTGGCTCATCAAAGCACAGACCACATAATGAGAATTATGTGGTCTTTTCATATTATGAGTCCCAATATCTCTATAACCTGCTTGTGTTTTCGCCCGGTTTCCATGATGTAAATTCGCGTGGTTTCGATGCTGCTGTGGCCGAGTACATCGGCGAGTTTTGCTATGTCTTTTTCCATATTGTAAAAGCTTCGGGCGAACAGTTTTCGCAGGTTATGCGGGAAGACTTTGCTCGCTTCGACGCCCGCCGCTTTGCACAGCTTTTTCATCTCCGACCAGATGTTGCTTCTGTCGAGAGGCTGCCCTGATTTTGTGATGAATATGGTGCCGCTTTCGATAAGATTTTCGTTTGCATACCCCATCAGCATTTCGCGGAGTTTTTCCGGGATGAGGATAACACGGGTTTTGTTTTTGCAGCTGATTACAACTTCACCACGCTTTACCGCTTCGACTGTGAAAAATCGCAGCTCGGAGACGCGGATGCCTGTGCCGCATATCGTTTTGATGACCATATTCAGCTTTGGTTTGCGCCGCGATGCTTCGACAAGACGGTAATATTCGGCTTTGGTCAGCTCCTGCTCTTCCGAGGTATAAATCTGCCGTTGCTGGCGGATGTTTTTCACCTTGCAATCTTCCCAGCCAAGGAAGCGGAGCAGGCTGTTTATCGAGGCGAGCATCGAGTTTATCGACCGCACAGCATAGCCTTTTGCGATGAGCATCTGCTTGTATTTTGTCATCAGTTCTTTCGTAAAATTGCAATTTTTCGCAAATTTCATCAGCGCGCTGACATCACGGATGTATTTTTCGATGGTGGCGGCGCTTTTTTCTTCAAGCTGAAGGTGGCGCGCGAACTTTTCAACTTGGCGCCTGTTCAGAATACGTTTAGCCATACTGTTCTCTCCTTTTGCGTTTTTTATTTTAAATTTAACGCAAAATTTGGGGTGATTCAATATGCCAGCAGGGGTTTTTCGGGAGATTGGGACGATGCAACCATCAGCGTGCTTTTCAGTGGGAATGTTATGGGACAGTTGTTCCAAGCGGTATCACAGGTTCCATTTATAGCATTTTCAACACATCCGGATATACAGATGGTCAGCTTGTCTCCCTTTTTCTTTCATTGACTTTGTTTCTGAAAAACGATATATTTTTAAAAGTTTCTTGCTTGTACAGATTTGTAATTTTCCGCACAAAAAAGCTCCCTTCCGGGAGCTTTTCTTTATATATCGGCAATCATATTTGTGCCTTTTTGTGTGAGAACAAGGGTTTCGTTATTGGATTCCTCGATGAGCATCATATTTTCAGCCTCAGTTATTGCAGCATCCACACCGGCAACAACATTCTTCACCATACGCTTGAAGCCAAGCTTATAGGCTGTTTCCCTGACGAGGTCTTCTCTCGCCATGCTAATCTGCTCACGAAGCACAACACAGGCGGCACAGATGATTTCCTGATACGGAATATCCCTGATATCACGGTCAGAAACGCGGTAATTGAAATAATTTTCAGGGTCCTGATCTTCATTCCAATAGACATTCACGCCATTCTGCACTGTCTTTTTCAATGTCAGATCATCCATCACTTCATCGAAGCGAGCCTGAATTCGGCTGCCGCTCCGCTCGATGCCATAGCTGAGAAGCACGCTCTTCATAAGCTGTTTTTCCATAACAGGAGCTTCTGCCTTGATGACCTTGCCGATTCGTGAAGCAATCGAGCGCTTCATAAGCGGAGCAAGGAATTCATCGGCTGTCATATCCTTCTGCGGAAGATCAGCTGTAACATACACATGCTTGCTTTCATCAGTCACCTTTGTCTTTTCAGGCTTTTTGGCATTGTCCTTTATTACAGGCTTCTTCTCAACAGGTGCAGGTACTGGCTCTTCCGGTTTTTCAACCTTATTTTCGATATTATCAAGCTTTTTCATAATGCTTTCAAGCTCTTTTCGGCTGTTGTCCCACCAGTCCATCGACCATACTCTGTGGATATTCCAGCCGAGACCTTCGAGCACAGAAATCTGAGCCACTTCTCTGTCCTTTGTCGTCTTTGCCGCGCCATAGCTTGCGCCGTCAAGCAGGATGCCCATGATATAGCGTTCAGGATTTTCAGGGTCGACTATGCCGATATCGATTTTATATTCCGAATGACCGACATTTTTCTGGGTATCATACCCCTTTTCCTTAAGGAATTCACAGATATTATCGGCAATACCCGCGATTTTTTCGCGCTGTTTTACAGTATTCTTATCGTAAGCAAGCTTGCTTCCGCCTGCGTATTCGAGGAATGCCTTGAGAGCGGCAACACCTTCTGCGCTTGTGCGTGAAAGATTTATCTGGTCAGGTGTGAGCGTGGAATAGACTATCATTTCATGGCGTGAGCGTGAAACTGCAACGTTGAGTCTTCTCCAGCCGCCATCGCGGTTGAGCGGACCGAAGTTCATATATACCTTGCCATCCTCATCAGGACCATAGCCTATCGAGAAGAGGATAACATCGCGTTCATCGCCCTGTACACTTTCAAGATTCTTGATAAATACAGGCTCTTCCGATTCATAAGCCCATTTTTCAAGCACAGGGTCGGTCTTGCAGGCTTCGCCAAGCAGGTCATCGATGAGATGCTGCTGTGAAATATTGAATGTGACAACGCCGACACTAAGCTTTGAAAGCTCTTCATCGTGGGCTCTTCTTGCGATTTCAGCCACGATGGCTTCGGCTTCCTTGCGATTCTGTCTTGTCTTGCCGCGTTCAAACAGACCGTCCACATGGACAAGGGTGACCTTGCTCTCTCTGTCGTTGACAGACGGGAAGGTATAGAGCTTATTTTCATAGAACTGGCTGTTGCTGAAAGCGATAAGACTTTCGTGACGGCTTCTGTAATGCCACAGCAGATGTGTCTGCGGCATATTGAGGGCGAGACAGTCATCGAGAATGCTTTCAAGGTCTTCGATATCAAGATTGTCTTCATCGACGATATTTGTTGCAAAGAAGGATGTTGGAGGCATCTGCTTAGGGTCGCCGACGATGACGGCATTTCTGCCTCGTGCAAGAGCTCCGACAGCCTTACATGTAGGAAGCTGAGAAGCTTCGTCAAATACGACCATATCGAAATGCTCACGATTCGGGTCGAGATACTGAGCGGCCGAAATCGGGCTCATCAGCATACACGGGCATAGTCTTGGCAGAAGATTTGGGATCTGCTCGAAAATCTTGCGGATACTTGTACCGCGTCCATTGCTGCGGATAGCTCTCTGCAGAATACCAAGCTCTGAGCTGTTTGCCGCTTCCTTGGAGAAATCAGGCACCTTTGACGCAAGGCGGCAGAAAATCTCCTGCTGAGTGAGCAGAGCAAGCTCGGCATCAAGACGCTTGAACTGGCTGATTTTTTCGGCGAATACTGCGCCCGAGAAATTATTGAGGTCTGCATCGGCTTCGATAGCAGTCGATGCAAGCAGCATAAATACTGCCTTTTTATATGCAGGAAGCACCTTATCGTGGTCAAGACCGTTTTCATAGCCTACCACAACAGGGGCAAGGTCGGCATCGAGAGCTTCAGCCTTGATACTATTCCATGTTATCCATTCCTTCAGATCATCGGAATTTGCGCGGATGTCGGAGCACATCTTAAGCTCAGCTTCACCCCAGTTTTCAGCCTTGTTTTCGCTTATATTCAGAAGTTTATAAAGGCTTTCCTGTGCCGGGAGCATATTATTCCAGCTGTTTCGTGCGTTATTTATCACATCAGCAAGTGTTTTCACACCGCCGTAGCTTCTGCGTATCTCATCCGAGCCTGTGATTTCATCGAGATGCTTTGCGCTCCGCTCCATCTCCTGAGAAAGCTCAGAAATAACATTCCAGTCTGTGCTTTCGCCGGTATAGAGATTGCCCAGGTCGTTGCCGTATATTTTAAAGAGGTCATCGCCGGCTGCCTTTTCAGCCTGATAATCAGCGAGCATTGCAAAATGCTGTCCGAGACTGTTTTTATCGACCTTGCCCCTGGCGCAGCTCTGCACCTGCTTTGCCACACTGCCGACGGCGAAGAATTTCGCCACAAACCACTTACCGGAAGCTTCATTGAACTTTGCAAAAAGCTCCTTGCCGTCAAGCTTGAAGAAATCTTCCGTCCAGCTTCGGCTTATCTGGGAGTGAAGCTCATTTGCCTTGATGTAATGGGCTGCCATCTCTCTTATTTCAGCCATGGCTCTTTCTGTGTTTTCATTTTCAGACCACGAGCGAGGAATATTTATAAGATCATTCAGCTCATTGGCTATCGAAACGATTTTATTGACACTTGCAATATCTGTCGGCTTCGGCTGATTTATCGCTTCGGCAAAGATATTTACTGCGTTTATTGCCTCATTGAGAGCCGATTCATATTTGTCGAGGGCATCTGCAAGAGCCCCTCTTATCTGCTGGGAGTACATAGCGCATCCCACTCTTGAAAGAGGATTGCCATACGGATGTCCTGTTTCCTTTGCCGCTGCCACAAGACGCTCGACAATAGTATTCTGCTTATCGAGCATTTCAGGTGTCAGCTTTTCAGCGAGAGAAGCAGGGAATTTTTCTATATCTTCGGCATGGTCGAAATGCTCATAATTGCTTATGATGTCATAAAGTATCATACCGCACGTCTGCTTTTTATGGAGAGCATCGGCATAGCTGTCAAGCTCAGCTCTCAGCCCGGCAATACGAGCCGCCTTCTGCTCATATTCTTCGGCAGTTGTGTATTTAGTGACTTCGGTAGCCTGACGAAGCTGCTCGAGCACTTCCTTTTTCTTCGCCTTATTTGAATGGAGCTCAAGGCAGAATGGCGCAAGACCTATCTTTTTTAGGCGCTTTTCAACAACTTCGAGCGCTGCCATCTTTTCGGCTACGAAAAGGACAGTCTTGCCCTGTGCGAGAGCATTGGCGATAAGAGTTGTGATAGTCTGGGACTTACCTGTGCCCGGAGGACCGTGGAGCACGAAGCTTTCACCCTTTACTGCTTCTTCAATGGCAAAAAGCTGGGATGCGTCGGCCGCCATTGGCAGGAAGACATTATTTTCAGGAACTTTATCCCCTATTGTCATATCCTTTGCTTCCCATGCAAGCCTGCCATCAATAAGACTGCGGACGATTTTATTTTTAGCAAGGTCGTCCGAACGGTTTCTTATATCATTCCACATTACAAACTGGGAGAATGAGAATGTGCCGAGATATGCCGATTCGAGCACATCCCACTTATTCTGCTCCATGACAGCCTGACGGATTGTGGTAAGGGTTTTTCTGATGTCAATGCCGTGGTCATCCATCGGCAACGGGTCAAGACCGTTTATAACGATGCCGAATTCCTGCTTGAGCATTTCAAGCAGAGTGATATTCATCTGCGGCTCATCGTCGCGGAGACGGATAACATAGCCCTGAGCCGCCGATTTTCTGACGATGTCGACAGGCACAAGAATGAGCGGAGCATACCTTGGCTTGACAGAGCGCTTGCTCTCATACCATCTTAAAAGACCGAGGGCGAGATAAAGAGTATTGGCGCCGTTTTCTTCAAGTGATGCCTTGGCAAGACGGTAAAGCCCCTTGATATTTTTGGAAAGTTCAGTTTCGGAAAGAGACGAGCGAAGACGGTTATTCTTGAATTCCGACTTGATGATTTCGGCATTTTCACCCATATCGTGCATATTTTCAAAATTAAGACCGTTAGACGGCAGGTGCCATTCGTTAGGACGAGGGAAAACTGCAAAGTCGCTGCCCTTGGAAAGGGCGTCTTCAAGGCTGTCGAGTGAATCGGTCAGCATCGGAATCATCATTTTGGACATACGCATATTTATAAGGTTATTGCGCAGACCGAGGTCGAGAAGCTTGCGCTCCCACTGTACCTTCTTTGAAAATGCTTCCTTTTTAAAGGCATTATCTGTATTTATAGTTTCGCCAACCTGCTTTGGCAGAGATGTGAGCTGGCTGTTATCGAGCTCTGCTCTTTCGACCTTCCAGCCACCTTCTGTGCTTACACGGACAGGAAGAGGAGTTATGCCGCTGAGACGGGCACGGGCAATGTCAATTATGTATTCAATAGGCTTATCCCCGACAAACTCCTTTTCAGCAGATGCCTTCGCATCATCGAAGGAGGTATTCTTACCTGCTGTAAACAATGTGGATTCGATTACAGCAATCTCATTTACGCCGTCTGCAAGGCGTTTTGTAATGAGCGAAGCATCGTCCTGCACAGCTTCAGGGAATGAAAGGTCTTCAAGCCATACGCCGACGAAAACATGGTCTTTCTTGATGATGAGAATAGGATGGAGCCCTATCGCCTCAAGACAAGAGGCATAAAACAGCGATGCATCGAGGCAATTCGCCATTTTATATGTCATTATGGCATCGCAGAGGCGGACACGCTGTCCCACAGTTTCAAAGCTTGCAGGCAATTCGGCATAGACGATATTCTGCTTTTGCAGCGCGCCGTAAACTGCCGCCGCCTGAGCGAGCACTCTCGTCGGGTCATTGGACTGATATGCATCGAGGGACGGGTCTTTTGTCCATTCTTCAAGAAGCTTTGCAGCTTCCGCATTGATTTTATATACCTCAGGATGATTAGGAGTTACAAAAGATGTAATAAGGTCAGGATAATATGTGAAGCCGTGCCATTCGTCTATGGCGAGGACTGTGATTTCCTTAATGTCTGTAAAAAGTGTCTTTTCACCCTTTTTAAGCTGAATATAAAGCAGACCTGTCATCTTCTCCATAACTGTGACAAGATATTCGGCATTGAGCATAAGGCGGATATCCTTGATTTCAAACACGCTGTTGGCAGGGATATAGTCGATATTGCGTGTCATTTCAATGCACATTTCAGGCTTTGCATTTATTGTAAGCTGAATATTTTCCAGCGGCTCATCGGAATTGTTGACGATTGAAAGGCTTCTCACAACAGGAATCTTATTCTGCTGAAGATTATAATGGACGACAGGGAGAATATCGCTTTCGACTCTCACCTGACGGTTTGAAAGATAATCGGCTTCCTCCTGAGTGAAAGCAATATTTTCTGCGGCAGATTCCGCCTTTTTCACTCGCTCAGCAAGGCTTGTGTCAATGGCTTCAGGCTTGACATTTGCCATTGTTTTAAGATGAGACACCATATTTTCAAGGTCGGCATTGCCGCTGTTTTCAGGCATGAAGAAATCTTCCGGTGCATAATTCCAGTTTCCGTAGACCTCCATGAACCATTTGCTGAGATTATGCGCCATACGAAGAAAAGTTTCCATACTTCCCATCTGGCTGCCCATAAACGCGGCATCATTTGCCGCTGTTTTTATGGCGAAAATGATATCGTCGATTTTTTCATGCAGGCGGTTTTCTCTGCGCAGCACTCTGATGCGCTCGTCGCAGGTCAGCTCACGAGGCACAGAGATATTTTCGTATTCTATCATTTTGCCCACGATAAGCTGGGCGAGCTTCCAAAGCTTTCCTATGCACATTTCAGGCGAAGTATAGATGCAGGCTTCTGCCGTCATACCGATTTCGGCTAAGTCAGGCCAGTATCTGGAAAGGAACTGGAAGTTTGATCTCATGTTAAGACCCCTTTCTGCGGATAATATTTCAAGCGGTATATTCCCATTCATTCGGATAGTTGGTATAATTATATCACTTTATTTTGTTCAATACAAGCGAAAGAATGATATATTGAAAAGTCGAATTGATAATTTTTTGTCAGGATTTGATATTTTCTGCAATTATGGTATAATATTATTACCCGATAGATTGATTTCGGTATTCATTATTCTTTTCATTTACAAGGAGGAAAACTAAACGAATTGAATAACAAGATCTTTATTGCTGTTTCTGTTTTGCTGGTCATGGCTGTAAGCGTATTTTTCGGCGTTCAGAGTCCCGAAAAAGTGCCTGATGCTGTGGTTATGGGCGATATTGTCGCCACAACAGCGCCCGAAAAGGCTCCGACCAAGGAAGAAATTCTGGAAAGTATCTCTGCTCTTATTTCCGACTGGAAGTCGGGCAATACTTCGGCTGAAATGGTCATCGCGCAGCTCTATGAACTGACGGAAAATCCTGACGCTGATATTTCAGCGGCAGCGAAGGATGGCATTGCGCTCGTAACTGTCGAGACCGATGCGAAGATTCTTTTTGACGAGGCAGAAAGGCAATATGCGGCAGGCGATTATATGGCCGCCCTCGGCAGCCTTTCCCGAATCTCCCCCGAATGGGCAAACTGGAGCAAATGCTCTGTGATGCTCGATTCCTGCAAGGAAAAGGTCATGGCGTCAATCGGTCAGCCTGAAACTATTGAAGAATTCGAAAAAGCTGTCGATATTCTGGGCGAATACACAGAGCTTATCGACGATACTGCTGCCAGAACAATGCTCAATGATTTTGCAGACAGACTTGCTGTGCTCAGGGACATTGATATGATTCTCTCGTCCGCTCTTGAGGCTTACGACAGCGGAAATTATGCCGAAAGCTTCTCGGCTCTTGCTTCTGCTGCGGAAAAATATCCTGAAGAGACTTCGGTTGCTGAAACTTATGAGCTTTGCCGTCAGAGCTACATAGACGATATCACTGCAAAGGCAAATGAATTGCGTGAAGGCAGACAATATGACGAGGCTATCGCCCTTCTTGATGAGGCTATTGAAGTGCTCAACTGCAATGAGTTTACAACTCTCCGCGAGGATATCAGAGAGGACAGCAGTTTCTTCTATCGTTTCAAGAAGGGATTCCACCGCCATTTCGGCAGATTTTTCTAAAAATACAAAAGACAGGCTTTTTGCCTGTCTTTTTCTTGTTTACTCTTCAATTTCGCCCTTTTTCTCGCCCATTGAGAAGCCTATTCTTCTCGGTGGCTGAGCAGGGTCTGCCCTTCTGGCTGTCATCAGCATAAAATTAAGCTGGGACATATGCTGGATTATCTGGGCTTTATTGCCGTTGACGTATCCGTAAAAGTATAAAATATCAGGATTCTGATAGCCGATGTTTGTCACCTGCATCACAGTTCCCGAACCGAAGGCTGTCAGCGCCAGGCAGACATCCACATCGTCATCATCCGAAAGTTCAGCCTGAAAGGCTTCAACTTCCTCACGGATCTTTTCATACTTCCAATCTGCCAGAGCATAATTTCTCGGCTTTTTCTCTTCTTGCTTTACTTCCTGTTTTACAACTTCTGCCTGATCCATATTTTTCTCCTTTTCATAATATTTGCTTATGGTGATGTACTGATTTGATTATAACATTTTTCAGCAAACTTTGCAACCTGTGTGGTTTTCTGCTATAATATAAGTGAGGTGATTTTATGATTTACATTACAGGTGACACTCACGGCGATTTCAGCCGACTTTTATATATGAACAATCAGGGTATGCTTCACAAAGGCGATATTGTAATTGTCCTTGGCGATGCCGGGCTCAACTATGACAACGGGCGGCTCGATTATGGCCGCAAAACTCTTGTGTCCTCCCTTCCCTGCCAGGTTTTCTGCATTCACGGCAACCACGAGCGGAGACCGTGCACCGTCTATGGCTATGAAATGACCGATTATCACGGCGGCAAGGCTTGGGCGCAGGCTGAATATCCCAATATTTTCTTTGCAAAGGACGGGGAAATCTATGATTTTGATGGTTTGTCCTGCATAGTAATCGGCGGAGCTTACAGCGTGGATAAGTTTTATCGTCTTTTCAATCACATGCCGTGGTTTGCCGATGAGCAGCCTGACGATGAAATCAAGGCTTATGTTGAAAAACAGCTTGAAAAGGCAAATTATAAAGTCGATGTGGTGCTTTCTCACACCTGTCCGTATAAATATGAGCCTCGCGAGGTATTTCTGAAGACCATTGACCAGTCGAATGTGGACAAATCGACCGAGCTGTGGCTCGATGAGATCGAAAATAAGCTTGACTATAAAAAATGGTACTGCGGACACTTCCACACAGAGAAAAAGATAGATAAAATACAGTTTATGTTCGAGGAAGTTGAGGAATTTGGAATTAAGTAGTTGTATAAAAATAAATTTATTATGTTTTATAAGATTGAACAAAAAAATATTTTCTTCAAGGTAAAATTTGTGTAAAATTAAATATAATGCATTGACATATTAGTATTTTGTATGGTAAAATATAGTCAATCAATATAATGAAAGGGGGATAGATGCCTTAGTCCTGGTGTTCACACTACTGCTTAAGAAAGGAATAAGCCTATGAGAAGAAAATTAACGATTATGTTGGTGATAGCGGCGGTGCTTGCTCTTATTGTGGCAACAGCGGCAAGCTCTATGCTCCCGACATACGAAGAAACTGTAGAAGCTGAATTGAACAAGTATGAAAAACTCAATAAGTCAGAATTACTTGATGCTATGAAAGTTGAGTTTGCAGAAGCAGCACGACAAGGAAGTATTGATTCATTGATTCCTATTTCATATGCATTCAAGCAAAAAAGAGATGAATATACAGTCGAAGAATTATTGGAACTTATAGAAAGTAATTCGATTGACACATTTTTAAGAGTTACCATTGTTCAGGTTTTGAATGATAAGTCTGGATTTGATGGCACGGATAGCCGTTTATCTGAGCTTATTAAAAAAGATTTGCCAAACGAAGTTAAGAAAAGTCTTTTAACTCATTTTGGGCATAAAGGCGGTATATCGGAAAATGATTTGATTACTTTATCTAATAATTCAGATGAGGCAGTCGCTTTTCAAGCAATAAAACGATTAAGTCAAGTTTCACCGCAGAAAGCCTATACTATTTCAAAAGGCATTTTGCAGAATTACAGAAATGCAAATGTAGGTCAGATTCAGTCGGCGGTAAATGTATTTGCAAGTGACTATGTTCCATTGGGTTCTACATTGAAAACAAAGGCTGCCGACAAGGAGCTTATGTATACAGTTGTAGAAGCTGTTCTTAATGGAAATAATTACCCACAGACAACTAAAGACTCTGTTGTATTTGCTCTTGCAGATATGAGAACGATTGAAGAAATGGAATACATTCTTCATCATTCAAAAATCGATGATATTATGAAAAAGACAACTGTCGACAGAAATTATAATACATTGATTGAAATGCTTGAAAGCAACCCAACTGCGGAGCAGATTGAATTTGCCATTGAGTGTATGGAACTTCGCCCTATAAATGAAGTTGCGTTACCTTTGGGAAACGCTATTGCCTCAAAACGTCAGTTGGTTTATGCAAATAGCACCATAACACAAAATCGCATTTCGAGCGTCTTCGCAAAAATTGAAAATCAGGGCGAACCTGCAAATCCTGCTTGGAATCAGTAAAGGAGGTAAACTATGAACAGAAAGATATTATCCGTTCTTTGTATATTCACTTTAATACTTGCAGTAACAATGCCTTCTCAGGCCGCTACAGGTTATCAAGGATATGCGATTTATCGTGATGGTGTACTTGGTCCAGTAAACTGGCATGGTGGATTGATGGATAAACCTTCCAAAGATGACATATATCCCGTAATCCACATTGGAGGACCAGATTATCAAGTAGAATATGTTTGGTGGCATGAATTTACGGATGGTACCGAGGATTACCCTTATTCAAAGAACTCTTTTATGGGATATTACAGGCCAGTATCGCAAAATCCGACAAGTGCACAGCGGGATGCCGTAGTTGCAACCGCTAGACAGTTAGCAAGTAATTTCATTGATTATTGTGGAACTGAACAAATGCATTATGACGAAACATCATCTACAACCAAAACATATGTTCAACCATCAGATATAGACACTATTAGATGTGATGGTGTTGTAGAATATTGTTATGAATATAATAATATCAGAATATACGGAAGTGATATGTATTGGAATATTGCTCGTTGGGGTGCGTTATATGAGGCACATCATGCTTCGCCAACAGCGATAACCCCAAGAAAACAAGCACAAGATTACATGTATGTAATATCATATAATCCATAGTTGGATGTTATGGTAGATATGTCGGAGAGGGTTGATTATATGCTCAAAATTGTAAAATGTATAAAAGGATATTTAACAAGCTCAGAAAAAATAATAGACTATTCAGCGGTTTTTGTGTATATCCTTTCGTTGATAATTGGGCTTTCTATAGGTACGATTACAAGATGGATAGGCTCCATGAATTTAGGGTTATACATTATTGGATATTATATTTGGGCGTATCTTCCAGCTATGCTTTATATAGCGTTTTGGTTATATATACTCAAGCATAAGCAGAAAAACGTAAGGTTAATAAGGTGCTATACTCTAATGTGGGCAATAGATGCTGTCCTTGTTATCCTTATGAAGATGAATACTTTCGGTTCGATAAATGAAACTATTTACAAAGTATTCAAGATATTCAATTATCCTCTTGTGATGGAATGGGATTACTATCATTTCTTCTTGAATATCGATAATCACTGGTTTAACTATCTCCTTGTAATGCTTGCAATGGTCGGTGTATGTATTCGTTATCTCTTAATTAATAAAAAAACATCATAACACTAAAAAGACGGTGGGTAATTCCACCGTCTTTTGTTATACATAAAACTCTTTCATATCGTCCAAGCGCAGGCAGGCGAGGCGGCGGAGGTCGCTTTCGTTGCCGCAGCCGCAGTCGATGCAGATAACGCCGTTGCCGTGCCATATCGTAAGCGGCTTTTCCTCCTTATCCTCACGGAGAAAAATCGTCGGAGTATGGCCGATTATTACCGTCTTATCGGCAAAAGGTGCTTCGCCGTAGATATCAGGGCGTCCCCAAATTCTTTCGTCGGTATTTTCGCCCACAAAGCCGTGTACAAGGTGGAAAACTCTGCCATTAACCTCGATTTCAAGATGGTCTGGCAGGTCGCGTAAGTATCGCAGGATTTTATTCATATCCTTGCGAGGACGCTTGTAGATAAGGTCATTGCGTGTGCTCGAACCGCCATTATTCTGCCATACGCGGCGCACGCCCTCTACACGGTAAAACAAATCGGCAAGAGCGAGATTTTCGTGGTTGCCCATTATCATTTTAACATTGGGACGGGACATTATATCGAGAAGGATATCCACGCCGTGAGGCTTGCGGTCGATTACATCGCCGATGACATAAAGTGTGTCCTCATCAGAAAAATTTATCTTTTCCAGCATCGCCTGATAGCGGTCAAGCTCGCCGTGGATATCGGAAATGCAGTATATCATCTGCCCCCTCCTTTAACTATATGATTTTCCCTGCCGTAGTGTTCAAAGCTTACGCCGTTATCGAGGAAAATACTGAAAAACGGCGTCATTTTCCCCTCATCTGCCCTGGTTTTCATCAGTAAATCTATAAAGTCTTCCGTCACTTCGCCTTCGATAACAACGCCGTATCGCCAGTCATCGTCTTTTATTCTGCCATATTTCAAGACAAGCTTCTGCTCGTCTTTTTCCTCATTCCAGCAATGAATTTCAAATTTTTTAGCTGAATTGAGATATTTCAAGGCAAATTCATGCCATTCTTCCGCCGTTTCAGGTTCGAAATGCTCGGTTTCAACAGGCTCATGACACTCGGCAGGCTTAAGGTCTGCTATGGCATTTATAATCGGCTGTGTATTGAGGATCGTAAGACGATAAAATGACGGGCGGTTTTTGTCCTTGTTATTCCAGATTTCAATCTCGTCGAAATGCTTTATGTCACTCGTTTCAAGCTCCTGAGCTGTAGTCATATAATGACGCATCACAGGGCGGTCGTCAAATTCGTAGTAATCAGTCAGCCAGACGTGCCACATTTCAAGGCTGTCGGCATTTTCAAGGTGGCTTTTTATATATTCAACAATTTTTGCCGCTCTGCCTTCGGTGTAACGCCACTCAAGGCTGACGGCATATTTTTTATCTGTGTAAGAAGAACAGTCGAAAGGAATGAGACGGAAATTATCGTCGGTGCCGCCGTCAAAGCTTTCGCCTGTGTCGATATCTATAAATACAGGATAATCATGCATTGGAGAATGGGACTGGAGAGGTTTGTCCGATGCGAAAAATGTGCATACGCTCATAATGTTCTCCTTTTGTGATGGTAATCGGAACGTCGAGGATGCCGTTCCCTATGGTAAATACCCGAAAAAGGCTGCGAGGAAATCCTCCAGCCTTTGGTAGCCCTTATTTTTGCTGCCTAAGCCGCAATGGCAGCATATCGCTCACTATTAAGCACCTGCATCATATACTTCTCAGGTGTAATGTCGTCACCCGACACCACTGTCTCAAACACTCGCGGTGAACAACCGCTTACAAGTACCACGCCCTGCTCATTCTTCTTTACAGGCTGCTGACGATTGCGGCTCTGGACATTCCAGAAAACCACTTCCGGCAGCTTGTAGCCTGCTTCTTCAAACGCTTCCTTCGCATATTCGAAGTTAGTCAGATTTGCATCTTCAACGCAGTAATCAAACTCCATATCGGTGATGATATAAAGCTTTGAAGGCATATCAGACTGTTCGAAACAGTTCATGACAGCGTTGTCAAGAATGAGATCGAACACCGCCGAAATGTTGGTGTTGGCAATCTCAAAGAATGAAGCAGCGTACTTGATTCTGTCTGAGAATCTTTCACCCTCAAGTTCAATAAGCTGAGGATTTTCGGAAAAGGTGATAAATCTGTTGGCAAAGCCGCCCTTGTTTCTTTCAGCAAAATACAGGCCGAGAGAAAGTGCAACCGATGCAGGCATCGGATTGCAATAGGAATACATCGAACCCGATGTATCGACTACGACCAGGGCGTTTTCGTCCTGTGTGAAGTCGGGCAGCGACTGCCACATTGCATTTATCGCCAATTCTTCTTCCTCCGAAAGTGCGTCATAGCCGTAACAGCCGTGGCCGATTACGCTGAGCACCTTTTCAGCTACCTCATAAGGGTAAAGGACAGAAGCATTGATGTGTGCTTCACCCCGCATAACCTTCAGAGCGTGTTCCTTATATCGCTCTTCATCATTTCTGATGAAGGCTTTATAATATTTGAACATCGCCTTGGAAGGGATTTTTCCGTAATCGAAGGTATAATCCTTCTCGCGAAGGTTATTTTCGATTATGGAAATATGTCTGCGGAGCGCGGAGAGCGTTTTGCGGTACTTACTCTCCGACATATTAAGCGCGTGAGCGATGCGCTTGGCAAGTTTTACGGTCTTGCGGTTTGACGCATTGACCGATGGCAGCCATTTCGCCAGAAGGGAAACCGGGGCCCCTTCGCTGAGAGCTGCGACGTCCTCCCGGAGCTGTCTTCTTATGAGATCGAGGGCCGCGATCTCACAAGGTGTGCCCATAAGCACCAGCAGATCGTCAAATCTGCCAAAGTGGGCAATGTGCTCAATATTTTTAACTACCGAGCTCCATCTATTCTCACACAGCCATCTGAGAATGATGCGGAAGACCCTTCTCTCCCCTAAACCGCCGCGCACATCGCGGGCATAGAAGAGGGTCTTCATTGCGAGGTCTGCATCCTCGTTGAGAGCAGACACAAACCTTGCGATGATCTCCTCCTCATCTGCATTGCGCAGGGCGCCGATTGTGGCAAAGAGGTCAAGGACTTCCGAACCGGACGTTCTGAGCGTCAGAGCGCCGTTCTCGGTATAAGCGATATTGAGCTCGTTATCTGAGTAATTAAGCATTGTATCACTTCCTTGTGGGTCCGCTTCAGGCATCCATTCAAAAATTACAGGTTTACCTGTAGTATTCATGACCTGTTTGTCATCGTCTGCAGCAAGGATGCCTTCAGCGCACATATTAAATTATCAAGACGCGGTACAGGTGTTTATCCCCTCTGTACCGGGGCGGAGATTTTACTCTCCGTTTTTCCCTGATATATCCCTCAGAGAAGGGGTCGCCTGCCTTGTTTCTTATGTTTCCTGCAGGACCAATACGATAATTCTGAATTTTTGCTGTATGCGTCTTTCCGAAGCACTCAATTATTATGTAGCATGTCAATCATTTTCTGAAGATTTGCTGTATGTGCTTCTGTGATTATTATATTACCACAAGGATTTATTTTTATCTTGGAAAAAAAGTTGCGAAGTCGGGTTTTTTCAAATTTTTTCAATAATTTCTTCCACTTCGCCTGTAATGATATGACTTTTGAGCGATATAAACTCATCTCCACGCCGGAATGTCACCACATTTACAGCTGGTTTTTCCATCCATTGGTCTTTTTCATCTTTGCCATAATGTTCAAGATAGTATTCTTCAAGAATCCTGTTGAACTCATCTTTAGAAAGTAATGGCATATATTTTCTCCTTCATGTGTGTTTTTCGAAATCAGTCTCTCTTTATGCAGGAGGAAGAGGAGTGAAAGATTTATATATTGCGCTGTTTTTCCAGTCGTTCTCTGATTTTCTTTACAAAATCGAATGGTGCAAGCACTTTAAGGGCAGGACCGAAGGAAAGCACTCTTATGAGCAGTTCATTTTCGTCCTCTGCCATATAGCAAAGCTTTATATTATAATGTGTGTCGTCCAGCTTTTTTGTCTCTTTCTCAAAATGGGAGAAGTGGAGCATGACGCGCTCAAGTGAATTGCGCTGGTCGACAAGTGCAAGCTCAAGCTCTTTCTTTTCGCGCTCAGGCGGAGTCACATCGCCATAATATTCAAGCAATTCAGCCCCTGTTATTCGCGCCATATTTATGGCAAACCAGCTGTCATTTAACCAGGCGATAAGGCGGAATTTATCGTCCTTTGAGGAATACTCAAGCTTTTCAGGAATGAGCACCCATGTACGGCTCTCCCCATGCTGTGTATTGAAATCTATACGAAGCTTGCGCTTCTGCTTTATGGCACTCAGAACCACACGGAAATTGACAATATAATTCTCGTCCTCATAAGGGTCACCATTGGTATAGCGGTCAAAATAGACGAAGTCATCGGCATCGTAAAGCGGCTCGATATCGTCAGAATCTTCAACGGGCTGTGCAAAAAGTCTGATTCGTTTGTCATTCATTATAGCCTTGAGCCAGCGCTTTTCAAGGGTACTCAGCGGCATTTCAGGTGTATTATTTATAACCGTGCTGTTATCGTGAAGCATAAACGGCCAGTCGCCGTTTTTCAGCGCTTCAGGAATTGCTACGACACTTTCAGAAAAGGCTTTTTCACGGACAATGTCATATATGTCCTTGTCGGTCAGCTCACCCTCAACAGCTCTGGAAATAATGGCGGCAACGGCTGAGTAGTAGCTGCTGTAAATCTCATTAAACAGCATCTGCATCACCTCCGTACATTTTAATCATTTCGTCCACATCGCTGTAAAAACGCTGAACGAGCTGTTCATTGTCCGACTTCAGCTCGATTATTCTGCCTGTAAATGTGCGAATCCACGGCAGCATTTCGATGGAATCAAAAACATCAGCCGTAAACTTGTATGTATTGTCGCCGATTTTTTCCACCTTGCCGTTACGCTTTTCACGGTTAAGACGGTCGATTATATAGCCTTCATTGTCGGCAATGTGAATAGTCATTTCAACGTGCTCGGTCTTTTCCCTGCCGAAGTTGGAAACGCCCCATAATTTCGATGCGAAATCAGAATAAAGAGCCTCATATTCTTCATAATCAGGCTCAGATTCAAGGATTTTCACCGAAACTATGGTATCAAGACGGAAAAAGCCAAGGCGCTTGTGTCTGTGGTCATAACCGAGAAGATAATGTCTGCCCGTCTGGGTGCTGATGTAAATTTTCACCGGATAAAGAGTGAAATACATCTCATTCTGCTCGATTTCAACATTGCGCTTTTCCTGGCGGGCAATGAGAATATCGCACAGAATGTCACTGTCGAGGGCGTGGAGGATATAGTGGTGTTTGAAACGGAAAATATCGGGCTTTTCATCGAATTTATCAAGAATAAATGAGCCGATAACACCGAGTGGGCTGTCCTCGCTGAAAAATGCGGCGGCATTTTCAAGAGGCTGGATATCGGTTTTTTCAGGCAGGCTGTAAAGAAGCTCTCTGCCATATTTCTGGGTTTTGAGCAGACCGAGCTTAGTGTATTCCTTCAGCTTTTTGCGCACAGTCGATTCATCGAGTACAAAAGGCTCGTCAAGACTGTCGAAATAATCCGTGAATCGCTCCATAAGGTCGGCAACTGTACATTTTTCGCCGTCGGCAAGGGTATCGAGGATATAAAAATGAAAGGCGATGTCGTTATTCGTGAAGCTTTTCGCCTTGAAAGCCTTGTAAAGGGGGTTTTCTGCTGCACTTCGGCTGTCGACAGACAGAAACACTCTCTTACCATCATTGTCCTGACGGAATTCCATATATTCCCCCAGCCAGCTTTCAATGCGGCGGCGCTCGTTGTCATAACTGCGGGCACTTTTGGCGTCATAATCATTGCGGCTCTTAAAGCCATAAACATAAAACTGCCGCATATAATCCCGTATACGCTCAAAATTCTTGATAAGCTCACTGTATGGCATCAGCTATTTCCTTTCTTCATATAACATTCTCGACATATTCCATGATTTATTTTTTGTTCTTTGCCGCCATACTGCACCATCTCTTTAGTTGACTTAATATGTCCGCACTCCACACACTTTACCCATCTCATATCGAAGCTATCATAAAAAGGAGTTTCACTTTCAAAATCGAATTTCAGCGCCTCTTTATAGCCTTCTTTTAACTTTTCCGCTGCTGTTCTTTTAATTTTCTTTCGATTATATTTAACAATAGAATGTTTATTATCCTCTTTACTCGCATTTTTCTTTGATTTTAAATACAATTTTTCTCTGACTATATCATCTATATTCGGTGCCAATCTGTCTGTTTCTTTTAATATATTTCTCAATATTTCTGCATTTGGGGGTAACGGTGACTTTAAAGAATGCGCACTCGCCACATAATTGTATATACCGTCTTCTTTGACAAAACCTATATACTTCAAATATCCTATATATGTTTTTATTACATCATTTATCAAGCTGACTACCATAGTATTTCCATTTATGTTAACTTTTGTTTTGTATGCAATCTCCCAGTTTATTTGGATATTCTCTTTGATATAGGCAATTATTTTATATTCGTCGACTAGTGCTTTACCATCATTATAAAAACGATTATATATGAATGTATCAAATACTGCAGATTGCCATATTCTTCTGTCACACTCAAATATAAACTCACCAGTTATTGGAATATCAATATAAAATGGAATTATTCCATTAAGCGATTTATTAAAAGTTCTTTTTTGTAGCTCCGTATAAAACTTTTCGTCAGATCTTAGTCTTCGTATTTCTTTTTCATAATTTTCTTTTTCAAATAAACTATTTAGAAGAATCTCTGCTTTTTCTCGCTTTTGCTCTTCTAATTTTATTTTTTCTCTTTGAGTCTGAAATTTTCTATATTCTTCCGCTTCTTTTTTATTTCTCTCATCCAATGCTTTTTTATGTAACTCATCATAATCTTTTTCTGCTTCTTTTAACTTTTTATTTTTCTGCGGATTATATATCCATTTCTTATGCTCATCCTTATTTACCAAAATATCTTTCAACTTTTCTCGCATCTCAGGCTCATTTATATAATCACTCAAATCAACTTCTACAGTCGGAATACCAGTTTCGATTATTTTATTTCTCTTTATTTCATCCACAAAATGCGTTACTGCAATTTCTATTATACATTCTTTTTCTCCAACATTAACAATTATATCTGGTACTATATCTGACACTCTTTTTTCGCAAACAACACTATCACATATTCCCTTCACGCTATTCTTAGTATATTTCTCCAATATTCCAGGAAGATCGTAATGAAGCTTATATTTTTTATTCAAGTCAACCTTTCCTATTGTATATCCAGGAAACATAAACGCTTTTTCTTCGGCAATTATTTCTTTGGCGAGTATATGAATTGCTGATTGCTGTGCATTCACAAGATTACATTCCTCCCCATAATGCCTGAAATGCCATGCACGCTTTTCTCCCTTTATGGCTTCCAATCTTCCACCGCACAAAGGGCATACACAATCACACGCAAGTCCAGATTCAACCTCTGTAATTTCAACTATTTTTCCGTCTTTCATTCCAAATCTCAGCTTTACATCATAATTGTTCATATACTCACCTCCTTATATATTAATTGTGTATCAAATAAGGCGAAAAGTCAAGGTTTTGGGGCGTTTTGTATTGAAGATGTAACATTAACTGAGTGATTTGATATTTCTATACATTTTACCTGCAAAAATAGGGATTTTCTATATTGTTTTTTGAATTATTATGATTTTTACGGCATCGTGGTTTGCTAATTTTGATTTCCTGATAAAGCTGTCAGGAGTTATTGACATAAACTTTGAGATATGATAATTTATTTTCGAACAATATTACTTGTCTTTTTTCCAAGGCCGCAAGGCCGAGTAATTTTTCATACCCCAAACAAAAAGTCCGGAACGCCCCGGACTTTTTGTTTACTCTTTTTTAATATCAACACCTTGTTTTTGCCTTTAAAGTATGAGATAATTATATGTGAACAAGAGGTGATTGAATGGCAAAAGAAAAATCCGGCGAAAAAACCTTGCTGCTATCTGTTATCATGAGCGCTCCCGGTCCCCTTATTTTAGGACTTGGTCTGCTTTCAGGCAGAAGCACGACACAGATTGCCGATTTTGTACGCCGCAATTCCGAGCTGCTTGCCATAATTGTCGCGTATATCACATATAAAATTACAATGAAAAAGCCTGAAAACAAGGAGAATATCGAGCGCTTTTCCAATCAGTTTGTCGGTGCAATGATGTGCCTTGGCGGCACGCTTATGATGCTCATAACCCTGTTTTCGGAAAATACTGACAAAGGCAATGTTATCCCTGCACTCATCATTGCAATAATGGGTGTTATTGCCAACACACTTTTCTGGCTCAAGTATGCTAAAATAAACTGCGCTGAGCCAAACCCGATAATCGCTGTGCAGTCGAGACTTTACAGGGCGAAAAGCCTTGTCGACTGGTGCATCACGATAGCTTTGCTGTCTGTCGTTTTCATGCCGGCTTCGCCTGTATCGTACTGGCTTGACTTTGTCGGCTCGATAATCGTGGCTGCTTATCTTGTGTGGTGCGGCATAAAGACGTTGAAAGAAGCAAAAAATAATCTTTAAAGAGAAATTACTATGAAAAAACTTTTACTTATTGTAAATCCCCGTGCGGGACAGCGCAAGGCAAGCCGATTTCTTGCCGATATAATTGATGTATTCAACCGCTCGGGCTACACTGTCATCACACACATCACATCAGGGCTTGGCGACGGCACAAGCGCTGTCATCCGCTATGCCAATGACGTTGACCTTGTGGTCTGCTGCGGCGGCGACGGCACTTTCAACGAGACTATTTCGGGCGTGCTCAGAAGCCGAAGCGACCTGCCTATCGGCTATATTCCAGCCGGCTCGACCAATGATTTTGCCACAAGTCTGAAGCTTTCAACCGACCTTGTCCACGCCGCATATGACGTTGTCAGCGGCAACAACATTCTTCTCGATGTTGGCAGCTTTAACGGCCGCTATTTTTCCTACACAGCTTCATTCGGTGCTTTCACAAAGACGAGCTACAATACACCGCAGGACGCAAAAAATATCCTCGGTCACGCGGCATATATACTGAGCGGTATTCAGGAGCTTTCCCAGATAAAGCCGTATAAGGTACGTTTTGAGCTTCCTGACGGCACTGTTATCGATGACGAATTCACTTTCGGTACCATTTCAAACACAACAAGTATGGGCGGCATACTGAGCTTTTCTGAAGATGTTGTCGATATGGCTGACGGCAAGCTGGAGCTTCTGCTTGTGCGTATGCCTAAGGATATTGCTGAATTGCGCGACTGTATCCGTGCTCTCAACAGAAAGACATACGATTCCAAGCTGATAACCTTCCTCAGCACCGACAATGTGAAAATCACCGCGCCGAAGGATATGGACTGGACTCTTGACGGTGAGAAGGCTGTCGGCAGAGAAAAAATCCACGTTCAATGCCTTCACCACGCTATTCAGTTAAGGTGCAGAAGCCTATGAGAAAGAGTAAAGTAGTTTCGACCTGCGGAATGATGTCTGCTCTCGCCGTTGTGATTATGTTTATCGGCGCAGCCACAGGCTTGGGCGTTTACATCGCCCCTATGATTGCAGGCTTTATTATCGTGCCTGTGGGCAATGCCTACGGCAAAAAATATCACATAATGCTGTGGCTTTGCATCAGCATTATATGCTTTATGCTCATCACAGACATCGAGCAGAATCTGATATTTTTCACGACTTTCGGGCTTTATCCTATCATAAGACCATATTTCCAGAAGCTGCCTGAAAAGGCTCAGCTTATTGCAAAGCTCGCCTTTTTCACAATAGTTTTCGGGCTTGTGGAGCTGCTTGTTATATGTGTGCTTGTGCCACAGGTGGCAGACAGCATTATGATGGTGATTCTTATAATCACATCAGATATATGCTTCATGCTCTATGACAGGCTTATTCCATATGCCGATGCGATTATTGATAAATATTTAGGGAAGATTATAAAGAGGCTGTAAGGTGGACATCGCCCCTACAACTCTGTATGTCATTCTGAACGCAGTGAAGAATCTCCACCCCAATGGCACAAGGCATGAATTGTTGGAATATTAAGGTATCTGCGATGCTATTGGATAGGGCGGACCGTCGAGGACGCCGGTCCCTACAAAAACAATATAAATAAAGGCTCATCGTTCTGATGAGCCTTTATTATTCTTCGTATATTCTTGTGATGATTGGCTTACCTGTGGCATCAAGGAGTGGTGTCAGTCCGCCTGCGTTGCCCGATGTAATCCACATATAATTTACGCCCGTCTGCTTGTCGACGATAATTTTAATATTTCCCATCGACGAGAAAAAGCCGCCGCCTTCTTCTGTTATTACAAATCTTTCGTCTTTCTTTGCCATAATTCTTCCTCCGTGAATGGAATTTCAAGTGTATTGTTAAGGTCAATTACCGCTGTTTTAATTTCGTCCGAAAGGCTTACATACCACTCTATACTTTCCACAATGTACTTTCTGCGGAATGCTTCGTTTGCATTGACGGCACAGCGCAGATTATGCAGTCTGTCGGCGATTTTGACCGCCTTCGCCATTGGATTTTCAAGGATTTTTGCCATATAATCGGACATATTATAACCTTTTTCCTTGGTGAGAAGCTTTACCGCCGCAAGGACATTTTCCCCTGCAAGGGCGATAATTTCACCTTCACCTGCATCGGTATCTTCAAGCAAATCGTGGAAAAGCCCTGCGAGCTGATACTCCTCGTCATAGCCCTGCTGCGCCAGCATTTGGGCAACGGCCACAGGATGAGTTATATATGGAATACCCTCCTTGCGGGTCTGCCCCTCGTGCTTTTTTGCCGCAAAGGCAAGAGCATTTTCATACTTTTCTGTCACTTGATCACTTCCTTTGAGTTGATTATAGCATAAGTAAGACTGATTTTCCATAGAAAAATAAAGACGGCAGAATTATCCACCGTCTTTTTGGTTATGATGCTTTTTGTTAATTAAGAGATAACGAATACATACACCGACCATTGCAAGCATTACAAGTAAATAGTTAAACCAGTGATTGTCGATATTCAAGAAGAAATGATAGTAATCCCATTCCATTACAAGAGGATAATTGAATATCTTAAATGCTTTATAAACTGTTTCATTTATGGAACCGAAAGTATTCATCTTCATAAGAATAATAAGGACAGAATCTATTGCCCACATTAAAGTATAGCACTTCATTAACCTTGTGTTTTTCTGCTTATGCTTAAGCATGTATAACCAAAATACAATATATAATATTGTAGGTAGTACTATATTGAAATATCGTCCTATTAAAAGTCCAAAAAAGTTAACCCCCAATAATATATTAAGAATTACCGTCATCGGAATAACTACTACCAATGACAATGCATATATTAGTAATGCTGAATAGTCTGGTTTTCTGTTTTCGGCTTTTAGATATTCAAAAATGTATTGTAGTAAAAAATCTTTACAAAATTTCCAAAATGAAATAGATATAAATAGAAGTGCTCCTCCAAATACCAAAATTAAAGCGATAGTAAGCATTTTAAGATGTCACCAACTTTCTTCTCATAGGCTTATTCCTTTCTTAAGTAGCAGTGTGAACACCTGGACTAAGGCATCTATCCCTCTTTCATTATATTGATTTCATTTTATCATATTCTTATTTAATTTGCAACAAACTATTGGATATTTTTACAAAGCATTTTTATTTAAAAAGGCCGTTTATAGGCAATTTAATTATATATCTTTTGATAATATAGTATTCATTATATTATATTCATTATTAACATTCTCTGTCATTGACACCACTTTTTCAAAGTGGTATAATCTACCCATAGTAACTTTTTCTGTAAGGGGGTTTATTCTTGAAATTATCCTACAAGCAGGCGTTGTTCTTCGGCGTACTTGCCGTTGTTATCAACTCCTTCACATCCACTTTCCTCGCCATGATAGTCAAGGCAGGGATGGATTCGTCCGTCGTAACATTTTACCGCATGATTGGCGTTGCCGCCGTTATGATTCCATGGTCGCTCATCAAAAAGAGCAACCGCGACAATATGAAGGAAGCGGCTCCGAAAATCTGGAAGCCTTTCGTCGGCTACACAATCACAAAGCTTTTAGGCTTCGTGCTCTGGGCAGAAGGCTTGCGTATGGGCGCATCGGCTTTCTCCATGACAACACTTTCCAATATGCAGCCTATCATCATCGTCGTTTTCCTCTGGCTGCTCTATAAGGAAAAGACTTCTCTCCGCTCTCTCGTCGGCATTCTCGTCTGCCTTGTGGGCGTGACAGTTATCGGCATCGACAATGTCATCTCCTTCGGCAGTCCGTTTGTCCTTATCGTTATCATAATCTGTTGCTGCTGTTTTGCTCTCAACAATATTTTCGGCAGACGCGCACGTCAGCACCTTGACCTTGCTCCGATGATTGGTTTCTCCTATCTTTTCGCAGGCATTATGGCTGGTGTTTACGCCGCAATGCAGGGTGCATCCTTCGCTATTCCTGCCGCTGCAATATGGCCGCTTATCGGCGTTACATTCGGCTGTACTCTCGTCGGTCAGTCGATGAGTATGTGGGTGCTCAAGTACGTCAAGAATGTTACAATGTCTCTTATCGGCTTGCTCAGCCCATTCTGCACAGCGGTTTCGGCATTCTTTATGTTGGGCGAAGTGCCTGAAGGCATCGTTTTCATCGGCGCATTCATTATGATTGCAGGTCTTGTGCTCTATCAGCGAGCTGAAAGCCACGCAAAGGCAAAATAAATTATTACATAGAAAAAAGCTCTCTTTTCCAGAGAGCTTTTTTATTCATATTTTTCCGCTTCGCTGCCGAGGATTTCCCTGACTTTTGCCATTACATCCCCTTCGTTTATACCGAGGCAATAGTAGTAATCACCGGCGTGAGCCTCTGCCCACGAGCGGGCGTCACGCTCCATACTCTGTCCGTAATAGCCGTCAAAATCCTTGCCGCCGTCGATATAATCCTTGAGATTATCCTTCCAGCTTCGGGCATTCTGATAGAAATAATGCTGCTGCACATTTTCGTCCGACCAGTCGAGCATTTCGACTACATGACGCTGATATGCGTGGCGGACTTCGTGGCAGACTGTGTTTATTATTTCAGAAGCCTGCGCGGACT
>JAFSBG010000119.1 GCA_017441945.1 Clostridia bacterium | reverse complement strand
TTTGTCAAGTACTTTTTTAAGTTTTTTCAAACTCTTTTTTCAGCACCGTCTCTCGCGACAGCTTGTATATTGTATCATATCAGCTCCGCTTTGTCAATACCTTTTTTCAACTTTTTTCCAGTTCTTTTTCCAGTATTTTACTCAGCCTCATCGCCGACAGCTCCGTTATATTAACATACCTTTTTCCTTTTGTCAAGCACTTTTGCATAACTTTTTTCGATTTTTTTGATTATTTTAACCAAAATCCAACTTATCCACACCTTTCCACAGCTTTTCCACAACCTTATCCACAGTTTGACGTGGTTTTAGTTTCAGAATATTTGTTTTTTACACCTCATCCACCGCAAGCGGTCCCCCTGTCTCGCTGCGGCTCGGTCACGCCGCGGGTCTTACAGCCCACTGGGCTGTAATTCAACACCGCGGTCGCCGTTTCACTACCCTCAAGGGGAAGGCTTTTATATTGTGTACTTCGCACAGATTTATTAAGCGGGAGGGCGCAGAGACCCTCCCCTACTTTTTTATTTTATACAGCTCTACAAGTGCTGCACTTAAAATAATTCCGCCGATAATATCAGTTATCCAATGGACGCCTGAAATAATTCTGCCGACCACCATAAATAATGTGAAACTGTAGATAATTATTACCGCTGCCTTTCGGATTTTATCATTTGCGATTCGTATTTTCATCTGCATTGCAGCTGTCGACATTACGCAAATCGTCAGCATTGTTGTCGACGATGGGTATGACGCTTCCAATACTCCCTCAATGAGCACAGGGCGGAAGTTAATAACAAATACTTCGAAGAACAAAAAGGCTGCTATTACTATTATATAGAATACGCCGAGGGCGAGGATGTCGCGGTCGACTTTCGCGATGCTTCTGCGGCGTAGTAATTGGACCAGTCCCATTATGCCGAACACCGCACATATTCCAAGGGGGATAATGCTCATAAGGTCGGTCAGGTTATAAAGGGTGAAATTAACTCCCACCATATCGCGTACCGCCTGATTGAGTCCTGCAATTCCCACTTCCGATTCCATCGGTCCGATTGGTCGCACATCGACATAGCTTACGATAACTGTCCATAAAATAAGTAACGCCAATAATACTGTCACTTTTCTCATTTTGATTTACCTCATTCGCTGTTTATTTGGCTTTCGCCTGATTCCAGCTTATGTGAATGATGGCAAAATCTCAAGAAAAAGGACGTATCATCGGCGATACTCTTGGTGTCATCTGGTTTTTATGAGTAAAAATGCTTTGATTGCAAGGAAAATCAACAGCAGCGCCGCCGCATAGGGCTGTCTGCTCAGGACAAACAACATGGCGCCTGCCATACTGAATGCCAGCGAAATCGGCTCGGTTTTTCTGTCGGTTTTTATTGCAAGAGCCAATATACCCCAGAGAATAATTGCGATTACTATTATATAGTATGCCGCTCTGAGGTAGGGCTGAATATTGGTCAGGCTGAAAAGCGAAAGGCTTTGCACAATTCCATCTTTGCTCTGTCCGAAAAGCGGAAGGAACAAAAATGCTATCATGCCGCAGTCGAGGAGGGCAAACATTCTGCGGATGAAATCGCTTTCCCTTCGTTTGCTGTCCTGCTCGGCTATAGTGATGACTTCATCGCCCGACAGCAAATCGTCTATCGACACATTGAAGAAGTTTGCTATCGCTTTGAGTGATTCGAGATTAGGGTAGCCTCTTCCGGTCTCCCATTTTGACACGGCTGTGCGGGACACAAACAGGATTTCTGCCAATTCCTCCTGTGTTATACCCTTGTCCTTGCGTAATTTCTGTAATTTTTCATTGAAATCCATTACTTCACCCAATATTTGATTTCAGGCTTTTCATATTCAACGCCGAAGGTTTCCACTTCAACATGGAGCATAAACTCGTCTTTTACAGGCTGATTTACAACCGCGTTGTCCATATTTTCGGGATAAACGCGGACAAGCTCAACAGACGCAAGGCGGTCGACTTCCTCAAAGCCGTCAATGACCTTGCCGAATGGCGCAAATCTGCCCTGCAGCTTTTCGCCTGCTTCATCGGTGAGGGTTATGAAAAATTCGCAGCCGTGGGCTTCCTTTTCGCCGTCACCTGCCATGGCAACTGTGTACTTCTCCATCTTAATCGTATTATCAATATTATTTGCGGCAAACTCGCCCTCTATCATATAGTCACAGCGCTTCTCATCAAAATAACAGTAGGAAGGCTGAAGCACAAAGCCCGGAACGATGCGCCTGATAAGGCGGTTTTCGTACATTTTCTCATTTGCCGCCCAGATAAAACTGCGGACAGTATTAGGGGCGTACTCAGGATAAAGCTCAACTGTGATAACGCCGCCCGATGTGTGGATTTTTGCAACAGGATTCATAATTTCCTCCTTGGCTTTTTTCCTATTATACAATAATAAAATATTTTTGTAAATCCTGTCCCGATCACGGCTGTGAAATTGTCTTATATATAAAAGATAAATAAGGAGGATTTCCCATGAAGAAATACATCACCAAACGAGTTTTATTTTATATTGCCATTGTACTGGTTTGCATATTTATATTCTTTGCGATTTCACGGTTTTATCCGGGCGATCCGATTTCAATAATTTTAGGAAATGAATAGGATTTAATAAAATTATATAAATCCCGGGCGGGCGTGGAAGCCCGCCCCTACAGTATATAATACATATAGAAAAAAGACCCGAGGAAAAATCCCCGGGTCTTTCTGAATCAGTTATTTATGCCGATAACTAAAAATTAGTCAGCGATGGAGTAGTTAGCCAATGGCCACCATACCTTTTCCATAACTGCGTCTGCATCCTTCATTGTTGTGAGGAGGCCGATGCGGATATAGTCGTCTACGATTTCACGGAGAGCGCGTTCTGTGAATTCGTCGTCAACAACCTTACCCCACTGGTAAGATTCCATGCATTCAACGAGCTTATCGAGGTCGCCTGTGAGGAGGCCTTCGTCGATCTGAGCCTGTGTGATTTCTTCAACGTTGTTGCCGATGTATTCCTGAGCTCTGTAGATAGCCTTGCAGATGTACTTAGCCATGATAGGATTTTCGTTGATGAAGTCCTTGTTCATAACTGTTACGCAGCATGGTTCGTCTGTGAAGTCTTCGTCCCATGTGATGGAGCGGAGCCACTTGAGCTGGCCGTTCTTCCACATATCCCAAGCCCACATATCGCCTGCTACAACAGCTGCGATTTCACCGGATTCCATAGCTGGGATACATGCGGATGTTTCAACCTGAACGAATTCAACGTCCTTGAGTGGGTCGATGCCGTCAGCGTCGAAGAAACGAGCGCCGATGTTGTAAGAGGAGTTACCGATACCGTTTGGAGCAGAGATCTTCTTGCCCTTGAGGTCTTCGAGGCTGTCATATTCGGAGTCAGCAAGTACCCAGAGGGACTGGCAGCCGATCATAGCACCTGTAACGATAGCGTAGTTAACGTCGTTAGCAGCTGGAACGAGACATGTAGCGATGTGGTTAACAGCAACCTGAGCGGAGTTTGTGCCGAGAGCTTCCTTCCAGCTGTCGCCAGCCATGTAAACTTCGCCCTTGAGGCCGTATTCTTCAAAGTAACCGAGGTAATCAGCTACCCATGGAGCAGATGTACATCCGCCGGATGCGAAGAATGTGAAACCTTCTTCGTAAGCTGGTTCGCTCTTCATAGCTTCGAGTTCTTCAGCTTCTGTCATAACCTTTTCTGTTGCAGCTGTTGTTGCTTCACCTGCAGGAGCAGCTGTAGTAGTTGTTGTTTCTTCCTTTGCACAGCCAGCAAAGAGAGAAAGTGCCATTGCCATAACAATAGCAAGTGAGATAAATCTCTTCATTTTAGGGTTTCTCCTTTAATTTAATAATAAAAAATTTAAACGAAATTGGATTTTTTCGCATGCCAACGGCAGCCTTAGCTGACGCAAGGCATGCAAACTGTATTATAATTAGTCTTCCTTATGGCCGAAGTGGAGCATATCGAGAATCTGACGGCGATATTCAACGAACTTAGCTGATGCACGGTTACGTGGATATTCAAGGTCGATGTCAATAGCTGCATTGATTCTGCCCGGATGAGCTTCCATAACGAGAACCTTTGTGCCCATATAGATAGCTTCGTCAACGTCATGTGTAACCATGATAACGAGCTGCTTATTTTCCTTCCAGAGGTTGAGGATTTCGTCCTGCATATTCATTCTTGTGAATGAGTCGAGAGCACCGAGAGGTTCGTCGAGGAGAAGGATTTCAGGCTTGCAGATAAGTGTTCTTGCGAGAGCAACACGCTGCTGCATACCGCCGGAAAGCTGAGCAGGGTAGTCCTTGCGGAAGCTGTCAAGACCGATAACCTTGAGCATACGGTTTACTTCATCAACAGAAGCCTTTTCCTTATGCTTGCCTGCCATACGGTCAGAGAAAGCGATATTTCTTTCAACTGTAAGCCATGGGAAAAGTGTATGTGTCTGGAACATCATGCCACGGGATGGAGATGTGCCTGTGATTTCTTCGCCATTAACAGAAAGTTTACCGGTTGTAGGCTGAATGAGACCGGCAATAAGACGGAGCATAGTCGACTTACCGCAGCCGGAAGTACCAACAAGGCTGATAAACTCACCGCTTTTCATTTCCAGATTGACTTCTGCAAGTGCTGTTGTGATATCGTTTGTTTCAACTCTTGCAAAGCTCTTGGAAACACCATCTAATTTAAGAATTACTGCCATTTTACTTTGTCACTCCGATCTGCCAACGCAATACGCGCTTTTTGACGATATTAAGAATTTTTGTTACAAATGTAAAGATGAGACAGATTACGATCAGGGATGCAAACATATTGTTGTAGAGTGCCCAGGACTTAACCCATGTGATGTACCAGCCAAGACCAGCCTTAACACCCATCATTTCAGCAACCATAATCGCTGTACATGCTGTCATCATACCCTGTGTCATACCAGCCATGATGTTTGGCATAGCACAAGGAATGGCAACACGGAAGATAAGCTGACGCTCACTTGCGCCGAGAATCTTTGCCGCATCAAAGTATGCCTTGTCGATATTTGCAACACCGGCACGGGATGCGTTTGTAACAGCTGTCCAAACACCGATTGTGATGATGAACAGAGCACTCAGATCCAATGCGCCGGACATGAATACCATGATGATAGGAATCCATGTGGAAATAGGGATAGGACCGAGGAACTTGATAACAGGGTCTACCCAGTAGTTGACCTTCTGGCTGTAACCACAAGTGATACCTGTGATGAGGCCGAGGATAACGCCGAGGGCATAACCTTCAAACATGAGCTTGAGAGTATGCAAAGCACTGTTGAGAAGATTTGCATAGTCTGTGTAAGCTGCGTACATAATATTATTTACACATGGAACAAGTGGATATGTAAAAATATTAGTCTTGATTGTAGCATAGTCAAATGCTGTGAGGAGAATAAGAATAGCTGTATAAAGAGGCGCCTTGTAGCGGAGACGGCGGATAAGCTTCTTATTGCCATTCTTTTCTTTGATAATGCCAATAATCACTGCAAGTGTGTAAGCAATGAGAACACCAGCCATAAGGCATGTGTACATGTGAGGCATTGGATTTGGGTTGATATCAGGCAAAATGAGATATTCTGCCAATGCAATAGCTGCCATAAGGATAGGCAGCGCTGTGATGATCTTGTCGAACATCTTCTGTCGCGGAGTCTTGTCTCTTTCTTCGAGCTCCATCAACTGTTCGCGAGTCAGCTTTCCGCTGGACTTTGCGTCTTCGTTGTACTTACCGCTTTTCAAAGGTGTCTTTTCCATGTACTTTTCAGCAACCTCCTTCATCTGTCTGCACAGCTCTTATAGTATGCGCAAGTGCAGCAACAGGAATTATGTTTTATATAAGTTGAACAACTAACCTGATTGCTTTCAGTATAATACTACCAAATGGGCGCAATCGTACCCTGGTTAGTTACATACAACTTCCATGATAATAATACCACTAAGATGTAAAAAAATCCAATAGATAAATCAAATACTATTCGACGGTTTTCAACACAAAAATCTATAATGAGTTATAATTTTCACAAAAAGACGATAATATAAAAGTAACTTTTGTGCATTTTGTTCCTTTCAATATGTTTGTCAAATACAAGTCACCACAGCAGGGTGTGTATTATGTTAATTTATAGCAGCCTCCCCTTGTTAAGGGGAACTGGCATTCGCAGCATGACGGAGAGGTGTAGGGCACAGCCCGTCTATTCAATCATTTCTCTGCAAAATAAAAAAGCCTCCCTTACATCAGGGAGGCTTAATATATATGTAGGGAACGGCGTCCTCGACGTTCCGAAAATAAAAAAGACATCCGTTTGGATATCTGTATAAAACGAAAAAAGCAAGTCATAAGACTTAGCTCAGGAGGGCCAAGCGCCCGACCGCGGACGAGTGTCCGCGTACCGAGCAGGCAAATTCATTTTGCCCAGCGAGTATTCAATCAAAAGGAAATCCC
>JAFSBG010000118.1 GCA_017441945.1 Clostridia bacterium | reverse complement strand
TTCTTTTCTTCGCTGTACCACATCTGACGGATAGCATTCTTGTCAAAACGTGGATCGCCGCCATATGTGCCGCGATAGAAATCAAAGAAGAGGAATGTGTCTGCTGTTTCTGTGAAAATATGTTCTTTTTCAAGAGTATTGGAATCGATCTTGAATACTTCCGCATTCTTATGACCTCTGTCCATTCTCCATGCAATGAAATTATTGCCTTCATCGGACCATGCAGCAACTTTGAAACCGCCATTAAATGGTTCGGAAAGGTCGATGTAAATCTTATCGAGAACCATTGTATTCTGCTTCTTTTCGATATCGCAGAGATAGAGTTCAGCCATAGCTACAACATCATCTTCAGGGAGAGCATACTTGTAAGCATAGTGAATTGGGCGCATAGAGCCGTCTGTAGGCACGTTCTGAATGAGGTGGAGTTCCTTTACATCTCTTTCATCAATGCGGTATGTGAGCAGCTTTTTGCTGTCAGGAGACCAGATAACACCGGCAGGTCTTACATAACCGAGAAGCTTTTCGCGGATGATGTTTTCGTTGCCTTCGAATACACCTGCATAACCGTAGTGAGCAAAGCCGTCATGTGTAATCTGAATTTCTTCACCTGTTGCCATATCCTTGATGAAAACATTTTCATCACGTGTGAAAGCGCCATACTTACCGTCAGGGGAGATAACGAGTTTCTGTACAGGAACCTTACCGATTTCTGTAAGTTTATTGTTTGCGAAAGCATACTTGATCTTCTTGTATTCGAATTCAATGCCTTCGGATGTCTTCTTTACGTTTTCGATAGGAAGTTTTCTGTGGTTGATGTCTTCGCCGAGATGGTCGGAAAGTCTCTTGCCAAGGATAATATGGTCAAAAAGATCGCTCTTTTCGCCGTTTTCCATGTTTACCAAGAAGAACTTGTGGCATTTGTCCTCGCCAACGAAATGTTCATCCTTATAGAAGAATTCGTGTTCGCCGCAAAATGTAGGAACAAAGTAAAGGTTTGCAACCTTGTCAAAAACATTTGGCGGAGCAAGCTCTAACGCTTTTTTAAGTTTTTGTTCTAATAATTCCTGATTCATAAGGCCTCCTGTTTATATTTATAATTTACATTTTTTCAAGCTTTTCTTTAAAGCATTTACACATTGTTGAGCCGATAAATCCATAGTCATTACAAATTGGACAATCGGGAGAAGGAAAAACGTCTTTCACATCATATCCATTTGCAGAAATAATCTGAGCGCGTTTGCGGTTAAGGTCGTCAAGCTGTTCCTTGAATATTGACATATCACCGCCGGACATCGCTGCGCCTGCCATTTTACGCGAAACAAGCTTTATATGACGTTCATTTTCGACAAAGGACTGAGAGGTTTCGGTAAGCTTCTTGATAAGACTTGCAGCCTTTTGTTCACGCTCATGGCGTTTTTTGCTGTATTCTTCAAGAAGTATAGCCTGGTTTGTTTTCTGAGTCTTATCAGAAGTTGTATTGTTGCTTCGCTGATAAGCGGATTCATTTTTGTTTACATCTTCCTGAGTTTTATAACCCGCTTCGAGCCAGTTCATAAGAATCTTGTTGATATACGGCCATCTCAGTTCGGAAATGTTATAGATGGTTTTCTCATAGGCGAGGGAGATAAGCTGTGATGGAATCTTTTTGCTTATCCATTCATCAAGATATTTCTTTTCATTCTGCACAGGATCGCGTCCTGTAATATTGAGAAGTTTCAGAATATCACGGTAACGATTTGTCTGAGCAAATTTTTCATTCATATACTGCTCGGCCGCTTCGTATGTGTTTATATTTGCATCGTGCCATTCATAAGCGGTCTTTTCGAGATTACGCAGGCTGAATCTGTCGCGCTCTTTGAGCGATGTGATAAGCAGAGTTATCATGTCAGGCGACATATTGAGATTTATGTATATGTTGTAAAGCGCTGTGACTTCATTCTGTGTAGCATATCCGCCGCGAGCCTTCTCATAAATATTACATATTCCGCGGAAACCGTAATCGGTCTTGCGAAGATTTGCAAGATCCTGACTTGTCGGATCAATTGAAGATGGTTGTTCGTTGCTTACAGAACAAATTGCGAAAGCAAGAAGAGAATCTGTTGCACGATTGAGCGAAAATTCATCTATCGATAATTCGTTCTGAGCTTTTTCTGTATCTATAATACCGCCATTGACAACACCGTAAATATAGAGTAGAGCAGCAACAGGATTTTTTGACTGCAATATCGCTATATTGGCTTCGTCCTGAGGAAGATTTATTTTAAGTTTACTCATGTGTTTAAGAAAACCCCACATTACTCATTTATTATAACACATATTATACCATTAAAAAAGTTTTTTGTAAACTTTAAAAAAAGGGGTGGAAAAAAATAAAATAAATGGTATAATATATGTGTATCCATTTGCATTTAAAATAGGAGGATAATATGGATATTTTAATTCTCAATGAAAAGTGGCCTGACATTCCTGTCTTGTTCACATCAGCTAAAGATATTCTGACAAGCGTATGCTCAGAGCTTTCTGAAAATATTTTCTATACAGAAGCTGACTTCAATCCTGAAAATGATACTATCATCATTTACAGACCTGCAGTATGTATTTCTGCAAATACTCTTGTGGAACTTTCAAGCGAAACAATTCCGGTTTCTCTTGAAAATGGTGAAGAAAGAGTTGCTGTATATCTTCCAAAAGGCTCTGTAAAGTCTATGAATGAAGAATGTGAGCTTAAGATTTTCTATATGCCTGCTGATGAAGCTTATATGGCAGATAATGCATTCAACGCATATCTCTGTCAGGAAATTCTCAAGGGCAGAGTAAACCAGAATCTTTTGTATGATGGTGTATTCATTGCAGACATTGCAACAGCAATGATTTCTCCTCTTGCAGTAATTGAGGCTGGCGCTGTTATTATGCCTAACTGTCAGATTTACGGCAATACACATATTCATGCAAATGCAGTTATCGGTCCTAATTCGCTTATTGCAGACAGCATTATCGGCGCAAATACAAAGATCAATAATTCTCAGGTTTACGAAAGTACGGTGGGCGAGAATACAACAGTCGGTCCGTTCTCTTACATAAGACCGAAGTCTGAAATCGGTAATAAGGTCAAGATTGGTGACTTTGTTGAAATCAAAAAATCTGTTATCGATACAGGCACAAAGATTTCTCACTTTGCTTACATCGGCGACAGCGAAATTGGTAAGAATGTAAACTTCAGCTGCGGTGCTATAACTGTCAACTATGACGGAAAGAATAAGTACAAGACAAAAGTCGGTGACAATGCTTTCATCGGCTGTAATGTAAACCTTGTTGCTCCTGTCGAAGTAGGTGGCGGCGCATTTGTTGCAGCAGGATCTACTGTTGTTGAAAATGTTCCTGAACAGGCGCTTACAGTTGCCCGTGCAAGACAGTATACAAAGGCAGACTGGGCTAAAAAGCGCAGAGAAGAAGGAAAATTATAATTTTTAAAAAATAAACAAATATTAAATAATTGGGGGTAAACCAATATGATTCCACACGGCAATAATATCAAGATTTTTGCAGGTAATGCAAATCCTCAGCTTTCCAAGCAGATCGCTGAAAACCTTGGCCTTACACTTGGCGAATGCACAGTATCCAGATTCTCCGACGGTGAAATTTCAGTTTCTATCGGTGAATCCGTAAGAGGCTGTGACGTTTTCCTCATTCAGTCCACTTGCGAACCTGTTAACAACAATCTTATGGAAGCACTCATCATGATCGATGCTTTCAAGAGAGCTTCTGCAGCAAGCATTACAGCAGTTATTCCATATTTCGGATATGCTCGTCAGGAAAGAAAGTCCAAGGCAAGAGATCCAATCTCTGCTAAGCTCGTTGCTGATATGATTGAAACAGCAGGTGCAGACAGAGTTCTCACAATGGACCTTCACGCTTCCCAGATTCAGGGCTTCTTTGATATTCCAGTGGACAACCTCATGGGTATCACAGTTCTTATCCCACACTTCCTCAGAAAGTTCGGTAAGTCCAACCCAGATCTCGTTTGCGTATCTCCAGACCTCGGTTCTGTTTCCCGTGTAAGAACATTTGCTGAAAAGCTCGATACACCTATCGCTATCATCGACAAGCGTCGTCAGAAGGCTAATGTTTCCGAAGTTATGAACATCATCGGCGATATTAAGGATAAGGAAGTTCTTATCATTGACGATATGATCGATACAGCTGGTACACTCTGCAACGCAGCAAAGGCTCTTGTTGAAATTGGCGGCGCTAAGGCTGTTTATGCTTGTGCAACACACGGTGTTCTTTCCGGCCCAGCTATCGAAAGACTTGAAAACAGCGTTATCAAGGAAGTTTACATCCTCGATACAATCGAACTCCCAGAACACAAGAAGTGCGAAAAGATCAAGCAGCTTTCTATCTCTGACCTCTTCACAGAAGCTATCAAGAGAATTTACGAAGGCAACTCCGTTTCCTCTTTGTTCTAATCGACAGACTATATTTACAGCAGGGCTATTAAGCCCTGCTGTTGTCGTCAAAAATATATAACCAAAGGAGTTTTATATATGAAAAAAATCATGATTTTAGCGGTAGGCGGTACTATTGCAGGCAAGGGTCAGGCAGGCAAATCGGCCGAATATAAGCCGGGACAGGCAAGTGTTCAGGAAATTATCGACAGCGTTCCGGGTATTGAAAAACTCGCTGAGGTTCAGGGTAAACAGTTTTTGAATACAGCAAGTGACAATGTCACATCCAAGAATCTTATCGATCTTGCAAATGAGATCAATAAGCTGGCAAAAGAAGATATTGACGGTTTTGTCGTTACACACGGTACAGACACACTTGAAGAAACAGCATACTTCCTCAATCTTACAGTAAAGACAAACAAGCCTGTTGTTGTGGTGGGCTCTATGAGACCGGCTACAGCTATCAGTGCTGACGGTCCTATGAATCTTTATCAGGCGGTCGCTCTGGCTGCACACGATGATGCAGTAGGCAAGGGTGTACTCATTGCTTTCTCTGACAGCATCGTAGGTGCTCGTGAAGGCCAGAAGATCAACACATTCCGCACAGATGCATTTGATGGCAGAGATTTCGGCGTATTTGGCTATCTCCATGATGATAATGTTTATTTCATCAATCAGAGCACAAAAAAGCATACAGTTGATACAGAATTTGACGTATCTGAACTTACAGATCTTCCAAAGGTTGGTATTGCATATTTCCATCTTGATGCTGATGTGAAGATACTTGATTACATATACAAAAACAGTGAAGCTATTGTTATTGCAGGCGCAGGCAATGGCGGCGCAAGCAAGGACTGGGGCATGAAGCTCAAGAAAAAGAAAGAAAAGAAACCTATCGTAAGCTGCTCCAGAATTGGCAACGGCTATGTTTCCAAGAGAGCCAAGTCTCCTGAAAACTACATCAATTCTGGCACACTCAATCCTCAGAAGGCAAGAATTCTTCTCCAGCTTGCTCTCACAAAAACAAAAGACTTTGCCGAAATTTTGAGAATGTTCCAGACATATTAAGACAGAAAGGGTGTCAGTTATTTTCAGAAGAAAACCAAAGGCGCCTGAGGTAACAGGTAAAATTGAATATATGATTGTCTGCCTTGGCAATCCGGGCAGCAAATATGAAAAGACAAGACATAATGCCGGCTTCCTTGCGACAGATGTATTGTGGGATAAATATGGCTCAGGCAGACTTAATCAGACAAAATGCAAGGCTATCTACGGCCTTTGCGTTATTGAAGGAAAAAATGTTGCTATTGTCAAGCCACAGACTTTTATGAATCTTTCAGGCGAAGCTGCAAGAGACCTTTCCAAGGCGCTTAAAGTTGAAAGAGAAAATATCCTTGTAATTTACGACGATATTTCTCTCAAGCCTGGCAAGGTGCGTATCAGACCATCGGGCAGTGACGGCGGTCACAACGGAATTAAGAGCATTATTTATTGCCTTGGCACAAATGTATTTCCGCGTATTAAAATCGGTGTAGGCGCTCCAAATAAAGAAGCGGGAGAAGACCTTGCTGATTTTGTGCTCGATACTATCGATGCTGAAAGCATCAAGACCATTCAGACTATGCCTGATATAGTAGCAGAAATACTTACTAATGGAATCGACGCAGCACGACAGAAATTTAATTAGTGAAGTGGTAATATATAGTTAAACTATAACTAAAAGGTAAAAAATGTCTGTTTTATTAAATGAAACCGAAAAACTAAGCGAATATCAGTCGCTGACAAAATTGTTAGCCCAAAATGTTTCACCAATATCTGTTTATGGCGTATCACATGTGCATAAAACAAATATTGCGTCCATGCTTTTGGGCTTTTTGTCGTGTCCTGTTTTATATATAGCAAAAGACGAGGAAACGGCAAAGAACGTTTGTCTTGATATAAACGGGTTTACAGGCGAGGATTGTATTTTCCTGCCATCAAGAGAGTTTTTGTTCTATAATATTGAAAAATTCTCAAGAGAATTTGAGCAGAAAAAGATAAATGCGCTCTGGAATATTGCCAATGGTGCGAGCAGAATGATTGTCACAACAGCAGAAGCACTTATGGCGAGAACAATTCCGCTTGATTCAATTATGGAAAATGCTTTTGAAATATGCGAAGGCAGGGAATATTCCATAAATGAAATCGTTTTAAAGCTTGTTAAAATGGGATATAAACGATATTCTGCGGTTGAAGGTGTAGGACAATATGCCCAGCGCGGTGATATCCTTGATATTTTCCCGATTAACAGCAAAGACCCTGTGCGTATAGAGTTTTTCGGCGATGAAACCGACTCCATCAATTATTTTGATATTTCATCACAGCGACGAATCCAAAAGATAGACAAAATAACACTTCTTCCTATACATGAAGTTGTGTATGATGAGTGTGAACTTGCTGAAAAGATTGGTCATCTTATTTCTGATACAGATAATGAGAAACTTAAATTAAGGCTCATTGAGGATAAAGAACGTCTTGAAAATAAAAGCGGTATTTCAGGCGGAGATATCTATATGGATCTTATCTACGGTAAGATTTCCACAGCTATAGATTATCTGCCAAAGGATATAGCTGTTATTATAGATGACAGTATGGTTGTGTCGGAAAATATCAAAGGATTTGAATATCGTATGAGAGATGGTATAGAAGACCATCTTAAAAATGGCAATCTTATCCCGGGTCATTGTGATTACTGTATTGACGAAGCTGTATTTGTTGAGTTTATAAAAAGCAAAAAGACAATCATGCTCGATTCATTTCTTAACGGCTCAATGTTATCGCCTAAAGAAATATTGTCTGTTTCGGGTAAACAGCTTCCTGCTTATGGCGGAAGCTTTGATGTAGCGGCTTCAGATATTGAGAGTTATTCCGCCAGAGAATACATTACTTTTATTATGACGGGCAGTGAAAAACGCGCTGCGAATATGAAGCGTATTCTTGAAGACAGAGGAATTATCGCTCAAAATATTATTGAAACGCCACAAGCGGGCGGAATATATCTTGTTCCTGAAAGCATCAGCTACGGATTTGAATATCCGTCTATAAAAATAGCTGTTATAAGTGAAGGACAGATATCAGCACCAAAAAGAAAGACAGCGTCTGCTGTCCCTAAAAGCAAGAAAAACCGCATTCAGTCTTTTACAGATCTGAGTATTGGTGACATTGTTGTTCATGATCAGCATGGTATCGGCAGATTTGCCGCCATGGAAAAGATAGTTCAGGATGGGATAGAACGTGACTATATGAAAATTGCATTTGCAGGTACAGATGTGATTTATGTCCCTGCCACATCTCTCGGTATGATTTCGAAATATATCGGCGTTGCGGAAGACGGCGTTGTCAAGCTTTCCAAATTAGGCGGCGTAAGCTGGGAAAAGGCAAAAGCTAAGGCTAAAAATTCGGCAAAAGACCTTGCACAGTATCTTATCGGTCTTTACGCAAAACGTAAGGAAACGCAGGGATTTGCCTTTGAGCCTGACAGCGACTGGCAGAGCAATTTCGAGTCCCGTTTTGAATACGAAGAAACTCCCGACCAGCTCGTTGCTGCACGTGAAATCAAAAATGATATGGAAAGCCCATATCCTATGGACAGATTGCTTTGCGGTGACGTTGGTTTTGGTAAGACCGAAGTTGCTTTCAGAGCCATTATGAAGTGCATTCTCTCTGGTAAACAGGCGGCAATTCTCGTTCCAACTACTGTACTTGCGCGTCAGCATTTTTTGACTGCAAAAAGCAGATTTGCAGGTTATCCTATTGAAATAGACACACTCAGCCGTTTCAGAAAGCCAAAACAGCAGAAAGAAATTTGTGCCAAACTGAAAACCGGAGAGATAGACCTTGTTATAGGTACACATCGACTTCTGCAGAAAGATGTAAAGTTTAAAGATTTAGGTCTGCTTGTTGTTGACGAAGAACAGCGCTTTGGTGTCTCGCATAAAGAAAAAATAAAGGAAATGAGTATTGGTATAGATGTTTTGACATTGAGTGCAACTCCTATACCAAGAACTCTTAACATGGCGCTTTCAGGCATTCGTGATATGTCTGTACTTGAAGAAGCTCCGAGAGACCGTATGCCTGTGCAGACTTATGTTCTTGAATATAATGAAGAAATAATCTACGATGCCATTGCGAAGGAAGTATCGCGTGGCGGTCAGGTTTATTATCTGCATAACAGGGTTGAAAGTATTGAAGGTGTTTGTCAACGAATCAGAAAGAGATTCCCTGATATTTCTGTCGATACAGCTCACGGAAAGATGGATGAAGAACAACTTTCTGACATCATGAACAGACTTTATAATGGTGAAATACAAGTGCTTGTTTGTACAACTATTATTGAAACAGGCATAGATGTTCCTAATGTAAATACTATTATCATCGAAAATGCCGATCATATGGGACTTTCTCAGCTTCATCAGATACGCGGACGTGTCGGAAGGTCGCACAGACATGCCTATGCATATCTTACATACCGAAAAGGGAAGGTGCTTTCTGAAATTTCACAGAAACGTCTCAGTGCTATGCGAGAGTTTGCGGAATTCGGTGCAGGCTTTAAAATTGCTATGCGAGACCTTGAAATCAGAGGCGCTGGCAATCTGCTTGGCGGCGAACAATCGGGCCATATGATGTCTGTCGGCTATGATATGTATCTTAAATTACTTGAAGAAGCTGTAAATGAGCTGTCGGATAATCCAAAGAGTGCAAAAATCGAAGCTCATATCGATATTGTATCTGACGCAATTCTTCCAGAAAAGTATGTTTCGAGCGCAGAACAGCGTATTGATCTTTACAGAAGAATCGGTCAGGTGCAGAATATCGAAGAATATCAGGATATGCTTGACGAGCTTATTGACCGTTTTGGTGAGCCTCCAAAGCAAGCAGTCACATTACTTTCTATTGCATTGCTTAGGGCAAATGCTGCCGAGGCTGGTATTTCAGAAATAGTTCAGAAAAAAGATAAACTTATAGTTCATTTCGCTGTATCTGATGTTGAAAAAGCAATAAAAATAGCAGGTCATGAGCGTTTCAAACGTCGTATCATTTTTAATGCGACAGGTGCTCCTTATGTTACTGTGAATATAGAGAAAAAGGAAACTCCGTTGAAGGTAGCGGAGGATTTTGTCAGAATATACAGGGAGATATAGGTGATAAAATGAAAAAAGTACATTTAATATTATTGGTATTATTCTTATCTATTCTCAGTGGTTGTGTTGCAAGTCCTGCTGTAGTAAATATAAACGGTGATAAAATAGACGGCAGTGAATTTGCATATTATCTGAATTATGAACTTGCATCTTATGAAAAGCCTGAAGAACTTACAAAAGAGGATATAGATAAGATTAAAGAAACTGCTCTTGATACAGCTGTAAACAATACTATAGTTCTTCAAAAGTGCGAAGAATATGGTATCGAACTGTCTGATGAGGAAGAAGATGAGATCAAAGCATTGCGCGAGGAGTTTATTACAGATTTAGGCGGTAGTGCCAAATATCTTGAGTTTCTCGAGGAGTCTGCACTTAATGACAGAGTTTATAAGAAAACACAGAAGCAGGGATATTATCATGAAAAATTGATGGCATATCTCACCGAAAATACTGATCAGCCTGAAAGCATAGGTTTTACAGATGAAACTCTCAGAAAGTTTTTCTCTGAGAACTATGTAAAAATCAAGTATATTTATATGAGCTCACTTACTGAAGATGGTGAGCCTTTGTCGGATGAGGAATACGATGAGCAGCTTAATCTTGCCAGAATAGTTGCCGAAGGTTCAAAAGAGCCGGATAAGGATTTCGATTTGCTTATAGAAAAGTACAATGACGATTACAGAATGCGTGTATATCCTGAAGGTCTCGTGTATTCCGAACATGAACTTGAAAATGAAGAAGTCTTTTATCACGCTCTTGAAATGGAAGAAAATGAAATCGCAGGACCATATGCATCTTCAGATGGTTTTTATATTTTAAAAAGATATCCTGTAGATGCGGGATATTTTGACAATCATCATGATGAAATACTTAATGAAGCTGTCGATATGAAATATGAAATGTTGCTTGAAACATGGAGAGCGAATGCTATCGTAAAGGTTTCGGATGTATATAACGATATCGATGCTTCAAACTATAAAACATATATTAAGTAGTCAACAACCACCAGTTCAACTGGTGGCTTGAAATAGCCCTAGAAGGGCACCGTACCGGCCAGCGCCTTAAGGCGCACTGAAAGGCCACCAATCGCATAACTTTCACAGGCCGCCGCTAAAGCGGCCTGTTTTTTTGCC
>JAFSBG010000117.1 GCA_017441945.1 Clostridia bacterium | reverse complement strand
GGGGGGGGTGTAGGGCGTAGCCCGTCTATTTAATTGACAGAGAGGATCTTCACATACCCCTACGCACTGTCTCTTGCCTCTCCTATGTTAGGAGAGGTGGCATGCGTAAGCATGACGGAGAGGTAAAAAACCTATTCAATCCGCCGAAGGCAAACAACTTTCCTCGGCTCCATCAGACGAGGGAGCTGGCACACGAAGTGTGACTGAGGGAGTGAAAAATTATAAAATGTGACTTTGTCACACCACAATGTTCCAAAGGAACAATTCATGCATTTATGCAATTCATGGCGCAAGCCAATTCATATAAAATGCAACAATTCCAGGAGTTAACAAACAAATTATGTCATACAATCTTTTCAGACAGATACCAAAAACAGATGAGCTGCTCGGCATGGAAACCATAACACAGCTCATCGAAAAGCACTCTCACAATCTCGTTCTCGACGCTGTAAGAACAGTGCTCGAAACAGTGCGTGAGGGCATTAAAAACGGCGTTATTATGGAAATCAACGCCGATATCATCGTAAAGATGATAGTTGATACAGTGGATAAGATGACAACACCATCCTTGCGTACAGTAGTCAACGGCACAGGTGTTATCCTCCATACAAACCTCGGTCGTGCTCTTCTTTCCAAGGAAGCTATCGATGCAGTTATCGACGTTGCAACAAACTACAACACACTCGAATATGACCCTGAAGAGGGCAGACGCGGCAGCCGCTATACACATATCGAAGCTCAGATCTGTAAGCTGTGCAACTGCGAAGCCGCTATGGTTGTAAACAACAACGCCGCAGCAGTTATGCTCATTCTCGGCGCTATCACAAGAGGCAAGGAAGTCCCTGTTTCCCGCGGCGAGCTGGTTGAAATCGGCGGCTCTTTCCGTGTGCCTGAAATTATGGAACAGTCGGGCACGATCCTCAAGGAAGTTGGCGCTACAAACAAGACACATCCACGCGACTACGAAAATGCTATCAATGAAAATACAGGAGCGCTCCTCAAGGTCCACACAAGTAACTTCAAGATCATGGGCTTCACAGAAAGCGTAAGCCTTTCCGAAATGGCAGAAATCGCTCACAGCCACGGTCTCCCGCTTATCTATGACCTTGGCGGCGGCTCTTTTGCAGACCTTTCCTGCCTTGGCATCGAAGGCGAGCCTACTGTATTTGAATGTGCAAAGACAGGCGCAGACATCATCTCCTTCTCGGGCGACAAGCTTTTCGGCGGTCCTCAGGCAGGTATCATCATCGGTAAGAAGCAGTATATCGATAAGATGAAGAAGCACCCTCTCACACGCGCATTCAGATGTGACAAGATGACTATCGCTGCTATCTGCGCAACTCTCAATGCCTATAACGATATGGAAAAGGCAAAGAAGGAAATCCCAACACTCCAGATGATCTTTATGTCCAATGAGGAAATGCTCCGCAAGGCTCAGGCCCTCCAGAAGAAGCTCAAGACAATCAATGGTCTTGATGTTCAGGTTGTAAGTGAGCTCGCTCAGGTTGGCGGCGGCTCTGTACCATCCCAGATGCTCCAGACAAAGTGCGTTTCCATCAAGGCTGAAAATATGAAGACAAGCGAGCTTGAAGAAAAGCTCCGCCATCTCAAGCGCCCTATCGTAACACGCGTTGCACGCGACAGAGTGCTTTTCTGCATGAGAACTACAAAGAAGGAAGATTTTGGTTACATTTATGACAGTTTGAAGTCTGTCTTAGGAGAATAAATGAACAACAATATTATTATCGGCACAGCCGGTCATGTTGACCACGGCAAGACAAGCCTTATCAAAGCTCTCACAGGCATCGAAACAGACCGCCTCAGAGAAGAAAAGAAGCGCGGTATCACAATCGAGCTGGGCTTTGCATATATTGACCTTCCACAGGGCCTCAGAGCTGGTAT
>JAFSBG010000116.1 GCA_017441945.1 Clostridia bacterium | reverse complement strand
GCTGGTGTAGCTCAGCCGGTAGAGCAGCTGATTTGTAATCAGCAGGTCGGGGGTTCAAGTCCGTCCACCAGCTCCAATATATGGGAGATTTCCCGAGTGGCCAAAGGGGGCAGACTGTAAATCTGTTGTCTTTCGACTTCGGTGGTCCGAATCCACCATCTCCCACCAGCAAAAAAGGACTTACGAAAGTAAGTCCTTTTTTGCATCCAAGACCGTAAGGGCTTGGAATGTAATCACCCGCAGGGTGTATGTAATCATTCGGAAGAATGCATGTAATTTTGTACGGTCTTGATTACATACAATAAATTGATGCCATACGCATTTGCGATTACATACCGCTTCGCGGATTACATACAACGCTTTGCGTTGATTTGGAGGTTGTTATGAGAAATAATCCACTTATGAAATATGCTGAAACACTTGCTGTAGATATTGAAAAAATGTGCAAAGGTCTTCCTAAAGGGAATAATAATACTGTGTTTCAAATAAGAAAATCATCTTCAAGCACATTTGCTAATATAACGGAAGCTCAATACCCACAGAGTCTTGCGGATATGCTTTCCAAATTTAAAATTGCACGCAAGGAATGCGCCGAAACAGAAAGTTGGCTTAAAGTGCTATTTGCTTCAGGAGCGATAGATGAAAAAACTTTCAAGGATTATAGAAATCTCTGTGGAAGAATCAGAAGAATACTTACAGCTTCATGCGTAACAATAGAAAATAAACTTTCAGATAAAAAATAACCCCTCGCCATTCGGTGAGGTTTTTTTATACCCTTGCCAACCACACACCACAGTGCTATAATTATTACATATTAAATAATAAGGAGACCGGATATGAAGCTGAAACGATGTTTAAGCCTTATTCTGTGTGCTGTGATGATTATGTCGGCTATGCCTGTTATGGCGGCTGACAGCATTCATGTAGTGCCTATCAATATTATGGTGGGCGGAAAATCCTTCCTGCCGACCGATGTCAACGGCAAAAATGTGCCTGTCTTTGCCTATAACGGCACAACTTACGCGCCTCTTCGTGCTCTTGCCGAGGCTTACGGCCTTGAGGTCGGCTACAACAGCGAGAAAAATCTTGCAACTGTGGGCGGCACTCCGTCTGCTAATTTTGCAGGAAGCCGCGGCACAGCTCAGGCGCTGACGAAGGCGACAAATCTGAGTGTCACACCTATCAATATCGAGGTCAACGGCTCGGTCTTCCAGCCGAAGGACGTGACGGGCAAAAATGTCCCTGTTTTCGCCTATAACGGCACAACTTACGCGCCATTACGCGCCCTCGCCGAAGCTTATGGCCTTGAGGTCGGCTATAACGGCGAGAAAAATATGGCAACTGTAGACTTTGTCGATGTGGACGGCATTGATTTTGAAAAAATCCTCAAAGATGTCACAGCACAGCGCAAGGCGGAGTTTTCCACAAGCCCTGACTACGGCACATATAAGAGCTTCCTCGTTGATGACGATACAACAAAGGGACTTCTCACATCGGCTGAGGTGAATGCCCTTAAAAATGCAGGGGACAAATGGGTTGAAACTGTAACTTATGAACAGGCGGCTTATGATGTGGACCTGCTTTTCAGAGCCCTCCATGCAGGTTACGGCGCATATTATTACTTCGGAAAAGATGCATACGATAATGCTGAAGCGGAAGTTATGGCTTGGCTCAATGGCAAGACAAATGTTGATGTGGATGAGCTGACCGATGTTATCCGCAAGAGCCTCGACTTTATGATGGATGCCCATTCCTATGTGGGATACCGCCTTGATAAACTTGACGGCGTGCGTTATGAATATCATTACAACACATCTCAGCAGTACGACAAGGATGAAAAGGGCTATTTCAAGGTGGTAAACGGCACTCGTTACGATTTCGTCAGCTTCTCTGACAGTAGAGTCAAAATGGAGCCTGCGCTCCTTGAAAACGGCAAAATTGTTTATTCCCCTGTGCTTTTCGTTCCTAAAAACAGCGTTAAGAATACTGCCGTCACACTTAAAACTGCCGGTGGAAATATTACCGAAAATATAGTCTGGTCATCTCCTGCCCGGTTTGAATCGACAGGCGATGTGAACTATGAATATCTGGAAGAAAACAAAATTGCCTACATTTCTGTTGCATCCTTCCAGGACAGAAATAACAAGGCATATTATCAGCAGTTTTCGCGCACAGGCGGTCAGGTGAAGGATTGCAATGCCATCATTTTCGACCTTCGTAGCAATGGCGGCGGCAATGGTCAGCCTATGTACGAGTGGGTGCAGTATTTCACAGGCACATTCCCACAGCTTCGTGAAGCGGGTGCAAACCGCAAGAGCATTCTCAATTCGAGCGAAACAAAGAGCGTGTTTGAGGATATAGAGCTGAAAAAGGGCACCTGGCTTAAAAATAATATTCCAATCATCGTGCTGATGAACGATGCCTGCGGCTCGGCGGGCGAATCTGCCCTCAATCTTCTCAAGGGTATGGAAAATGTAGTGGTTATCGGCTCCAACTCGGCAGGCTATCAGCTTGGCGGCAACTGCGTCGATGTTCATCTTCCGAATACACATATCAAGGCGTCCGTAGGCACACAGCTCCGATTTATGTTTGAGCTGAAGGGTGTTGACTACAAGGGCTATGAGCCTGATGTATGGTGCGACCCTGACAAGGTGCTCGACGGAGCATTCAATCTCATAGTAAATGAAGGCTATGCCGATGATGTAACTTCACTTCGCGAAGACGTCAAGGCTGTTATTGCCGAAAATGCCGAAAAAAGAGAGGAATACAAGCCGAGCGGAACAAATTCGGGAATCAGCCTTCAAGTTGGTGATATGACTGTCGAGGCGGGTAGCAATTTTGGCGCAAGCGGCACATGTAATGTGACTGTACTTTATAAGGGCAAGCCGCTTACCGATTACGATGTTTTCGTAAAGGATACATCGATAGCCACAGCCGCTAAAAATGCCGACGGCACATTTACGCTCAGCGTAAAGAGCGAAGGCGAGACTGAGATTTTTATTCAGAATGACGAATTCAGCGAAAGCTTCGGCTTGAAAGGCAGGAAAAAATAGGCATAACAAAAGTCCGGTATTTTCTACCGGACTTTTTCCTTTTATTTAAGCTTTCTTCTGTGAAAATCTTGCCGAGGCGATAACCACAGCGCCGATTACGATGAGTGTGCACGAAGCGGCGTACATTGCGCCAAGACCGAATGTGTCCTGAAGCACACCGCCCACAACATTGCCGAGGGTTGCGCCGATGCCGCTGGTCATCATACCTATCATCGACTGTCCCATAACCTGGTCCTGTGGGGCAAGGTTATACATTACATAATAGGTGACGACAGCTGTGATAAGACCGTAGGAAATGCTCTGGAAAAGCATACCGATTACAAGGACAGGGATATTCGGAGCAAAACAGACTATAAATGTACGGCAGATATAGCCGATGCCGCCGATGGTGAAAAGCTTCATTGAATCGTATTTCTTCATCCATTTTGCCGCCATAGCCATAACAGGAAGCTCGCTGAATGCCGAGGCGAAAGCCGCAACGCCAAAAGTAGCAGTTGTGCCGCCCAGACTTCTTACGATATTCGGCAGATATGTGCCAAGCATTGTGCTTGCCATAGTGCATATTGCAAAGCCGAGAAGCACGAGGAAATAACTGCGGTATGTTCTGATGATATGGCCGACAGAGCCGCTCTTTTCGCCCTTTGCCGCGCGCATTTTTACCTCAGGCATTGTGAACATAAGAGCGAACATCATAAGTGTGAAAATCACAAAGCCGACAGCGAGGATTCTGGCGTCGGTCATTTCGATAATCGAGCCGCCGAAAAGGCTTGTGATTGCCCACGATGTACTGCCGAGACCACGAGCCAGACCGAAATTGATGTCAGCGCCTTTAAGTGTGTAGCCGCTGGCGATGATTACAACAAAGGAATTGGAGCATACATAGAGGGAATACATCACTATGTAAATGACCATTACGGCTACTGGGGAAAGGTTTGTGTATGCAATAATCGGAAATGCAATGGCGATAAAGCCATATATAATGTAAAGCAGCTTGTGTGGGGAGAGCCACTCTATTTTAGAGAGCAGGGAGGAAAACCATGGGGCAAGAGCGACAGAGGAAACACAGCCTATGCCTGTGACCAAACCTATCTGCGTGTTTGAAACTCCCTTGTACTGGAGAAAGACAGCCACAAAGCCGCCGATACAGCAGCCCACAAGGCAGAAAAGGAAATACAGAAGATTGTACTTGTTTTTGAGACTCATATCAATAACCTCACTTTCTATTATATTATCGTATAGGCAATAAATTTTGTCAATGAAAAATCGAAATAAAAGATTGCAAAAATAAAGAAAAAATTTTTGAAAAAAGTGTTGACATTTGAGAAAAGGTATGGTATTATATACAAGCACTCGAGAGAAACGGCAAAAATGCTGGTGTAGCTCAGCCGGTAGAGCAGCTGATTTGTAATCAGCAGGTCGGGGGTTCAAGTCCGTCCACCAGCTCCAATATATGGGAGATTTCCCGAGTGGCCAAAGGGGGCAGACTGTAAATCTGTTGTCTTTCGACTTCG
>JAFSBG010000115.1 GCA_017441945.1 Clostridia bacterium | reverse complement strand
GGTGTTTTTATGTCAGACAAGACTTTCAGATGGACGATGATACTCACCGTTATTCTCGGCTATGCTGTCACCATCGCCCATGTAATTTACGCTTCCAATGCGTACAAGAATGCTTCAATCATCTACTTTATGACAAAGGAATGGTGGTGATTATATGAAGCTTTTCAAACAGATAATGTCAATCATTCTCGTCATCGCCCTCTTTGCTTCGTTTAATTTCAGCATCTGGTTTCTGCTGACAAGACGCTGTTATGATAACTACGGCACGACCACCATGGCGAAAATGATCGAGCTGGAAAATTATATGCCGTTTGACGAAAACTCGCTTATCGTCAAGCTTGACAGCGATTTCAAGATTACCGAAAACATGCCTGTGCTTGACGGAGCGACCGCACTTCTTCCGATTTACTCGGCTGTTATCAATGCGGTTTATCCCGAAGACTGCGTTATTCACGATGGTGAAGATTTTACCGCTGACAGCGCAATGCAGTATAAGAATACTCTGCGCGGCTACAAGGCTATTGTTGACGGCGATACTGACATTCTTTTCTGCGCAGGTCCATCGGCAGCTCAGGCTGAATATGCAAAGGAAAAGGGTGTAGAGCTTGAATATGTGCCTATCGGCAAGGAGGCCTTTGTTTTCCTTGTAAACTCCAAAAACCCTGTTGAGGACCTTTCTCAGGAGGAAATCAGAGGTATTTATGCAGGCAGATATAAAAACTGGAAGGATGTCGGCGGTGCAAATCGCGTTATAAATCCGCTCACCCGTCTTGAGGGAAGCGGCAGCCAGACGGCGCTTGTCAATTTCCTGGGAAATGAAAAGATAGGCAGGAAATCTCCGCTGGCTTTTCTCGGCGGTACGCTTGGCTTCTCATTCCGCTATTATGTCGAAGGAATTGTGGGCAATTCAGGCGTTAAGATGGTTTCTGTTGACGGGGTTTATCCTGATGTGGAAAACATCAAAAACGGCTCATATCCTATCGTAAGCCAGTTTTATGCCATTTACCGCAAGGACAATACCAACGAAAATATTCAGCCGCTTATCGACTGGCTTCTTTCGGAAGAAGGACAATATATAATCGAAGAAAGTGGATATGTTGGGATAAATTAAACTTAAAAAGCTCCTCATCAGAGGAGCTTTGTTTTATTCAGGCTGATATTTGTATATTGTAATAAGTCCTGAAATCATCAGGATTGTGCCTGTCAGCACAAGAACAAGCTCTGCATTTCCTGTTCCCATAAAGGAATAGGTTATCATTCCGCCTATCGGAGATGCGATATTATATGCCATGTGCATGGCTATTGAGGCTTTGAGCGAGTTTGTGCACACTTTTATATAGCCGAGGACGAGCCCCATAAACACTGCGTATGTAATCCAGATTATATCGCCGTGCATCAGCCCGAAGATGAGCCCTTGCAGGATTATGGCCATTTCGACAGGCATTACCCTTGAAAATCTGTTGAGAATTATTCCTCTGAACACAATTTCTTCCATAATCGGCACCAGAACCGCTACACCGATGAGTGTCATCATAGATGCAGACACACTCATATTGCTGCTTGCCGCATTGTATTCTTCGACAGCTTCCTGCGAGAAAATACTGCTCATAACAACTGTTGTCCAGAAATTGCCGCCGATGCCCACAAGTACACAGGCATAAGTGATCATTCCGCGGACATTTTTGCCCCAGTCGATAAAATCGCTGAACTTTTTTCTAAAAATCCTGGATAAAAGCCAGATAAAACCTATCAGCAAGATTGCCGACAGATAAGATACCATTGCGACATCTGCGCCGAATACCGTATTTACGATTTCTTCATAGGCCATGTCTGTTGTTATCATTCGCCACAGCACCATCAGTATTGCTACAAGATATTGTGAGCCGACAAGCAAGCCTGCGTATAGTACACACTTTATAAATGCAAGTATTTTTTTCAATTTTCCCTCCGACCATAAGTTTGGTCTTTTCTATTTCGACAGAATGTGATATAATTATCTAAAATAAAACTCTTTTGGAGATTTCACTATGACTAAAAAGAATATTCTGGAAACTATAGAACGTCTTAAAGAGCGCTATCCTTCCGATTGTCAGCTCAATCACAGCAAGGATTACGAGCTTCTTTTCTCTGTGCGCCTTTCTGCGCAATGCACCGATGCGCGTGTGAATATGGTCACCCCTACCCTTTTCTCCCGTTTTCCGACTCTTGAAGCCTTTGCAGAGGCCGATGTGGAAGAAATCCGCTCTATCATCAAATCGTGCGGATTCTATGTTGTGAAGGGCGCTGACATCAAGAATGCTGCTATTATGCTTCTCGAAAAATTCGACGGCAAGGTGCCTGACAATATGGAAGACCTGCTTTCCCTACCTGGCGTTGGCCGCAAGACGGCAAATCTTATTCTCGGCGATATCTATGGCCAGCCTGCTGTTGTGGCTGATACCCATTGTATCCGTATTTCAAACCACCTCGGTCTTGCTGATTCAAAGGACCCTTACAAGGTTGAAATGGCTCTCAAGAAGGTCATTCCGCCTGCTGAGCAGAATGATTTCTGCCACCGTCTTGTTCAGTTTGGCAGAGATATCTGTACAGCTCGCTCTCCTAAGTGCGACAAGTGCTTCCTCAACGATATTTGCCCTGACGGCAAGAAGATGCTCAAGGCTAAGAAAGAGAAGTAATTATTCTGGATCGAATATGCCTCCGGTAAGCTGTTCTGCAAGCAGAACGCATTGCTGGAGGTCTATTTTTGTCTTTTTAAAGCCGACTACGCGAAGGTCCGAGCCATTTATATCGCATCCGCGGATATCGCTTTCCTCAAAATTGGCACCGTCCATTATTGCACCGTGAAAATCACAGTCACGCAAGGTGCATTTGCGGAACTCTGTGCCGCTGAGATCACATTCGACAAATCTTATGCCCGAAAAATCCTGCTTATAAAAACTGAGATATCGCAAATCGCAGTAGCTCCAGTCGCCGCCTTTGATTTCGAGCAGTTCACAGTCTGAGCCTTCAAAGGATGATCCTGTCATTTTGCAATCTTCAAACATTGTGCCGAAGAATGTGGCATATTTGAACTTACAGTTGAGAAAGGTACACTTTTTGAAAGTAACGCCATTAAGGCGGGCCGATGTGAAGTTGCACTCTCTGAATACAGCATCCTCCACCCTTTCAAGCACCGATAAATCGCAGGTTTTAAAGCTGCAGCCTTCATAGGAATTTCCGCTGATGTCTTCTTCTATTGTTTTGTCGGCATAGTTTTCGCCGATAAAAATATTTTTATCCATTATTCTACCTCATATTGAGATGATGTGGATATTATATCATTTCCCAGGCAATATGTAAATATAAGAGCATAAGAAAAAGCCACCCTTTTGGGGTGGCTTTGGTTTTTAATTACTTCATGCATCTCCAGCAAGCTACATAGTGACCCTTTTCATATTCAATGAATGGTGGTTCTTCCTGTGCGCACTTTGGTTCAGCAAAGCGGCATCTTGTGTGGAAGTGGCAGCCTGATGGTGGGTTGAGTGGGGATGGGATTTCGCCTTCAAGAATGATCTGTTCCTTTTCGTGAGTTGGGTCAGGAATTGGAATAGCAGACATAAGAGCCTGTGTATATGGATGAAGTGGCTTTGCATAAAGCTCTTCGGAGTCAGACATTTCTACCATCTTACCGAGGTACATAACGCCGATTCTGTTGGAAATATACTTAACAACAGGGAGACCGTGAGCGATGAAGATATATGTAAGGCCATACTTATCCTGAAGATCATTGAGAAGATTGAGAACCTGAGACTGGATGGATACGTCGAGAGCGGAAACAGGTTCGTCGCAGATAATGAGCTTTGGATTAAGAATGAGCGCTCTTGCGATACCGATTCTCTGACGCTGACCGCCGGAGAATTCATGTGGATATCTGTAAATATGTGCAGGAGAAAGACCTACAACATCCATAAGTTCTCTTACCCTGTCGTGTCTTTCCTTCTTGCCGCCGATCTTGTGAACGACCAATGGTTCAGCAATGATCTGTTCAACTGTCTTTCTTGGGTCGAGACATCCGTATGGGTCCTGGAAGATAACCTGAAGGTTTCTTCTGACTTCACGCATTTCATCTCTGCTCATGCCTGTGATGTTTCTGCCCATAAACTCAACATTACCTGCTGTTGTTGGAACGAGACCGAGAATAGCCTTACCGAGAGTTGTCTTACCGCAGCCGGATTCGCCAACAAGACCGAATGTTTCGCCTTCATTTACATAGAAAGAAACACCGTCAACAGCCTTGATAGAGCCCTTATCCTTGAGAGAAAAGCCCTTGGATATACGATAATGTGTTTTTAAATCGTTAACTCTTAAAATTTCACTCATTACTTAACCTCACTTAAATGGCACGCATATCTGTGGCCGTTTTCCAAATATGTAAACTCAGGAGTCTTTGTCTTGCAGATTTCCATAGCGTATGGGCATCTTGGGTGGAAGCCACAGCCAGATGGCTTGTTATCTGCTGTTGCGATAAAGCCTTCGATTGTGTAAAGCTTACCCTTAGGTGTCTCAAGTGTAGGAATGGACTTCATAAGACCCATTGTATATGGATGCTTAGGGTTCTTGAAGAGTTCAACAACTTCTGCTTCTTCAACGATTTTGCCGAGATACATAACGATAACCTTTTCGGACATTTCAGCAACAACGCCAAGGTCATGTGTGATGAGCATAATGGACATACCCATCTTTTCCTTAAGATCTCTCATGAGCTTGAGAATCTGAGCCTGAATTGTAACGTCAAGAGCTGTTGTAGGCTCGTCAGCGATGAGAAGCTTAGGAGAGCAGGAAAGTGCGATAGCGATCATAACACGCTGACGCATACCGCCGGAAAGCTGATGAGGATATTCGTTTGCTCTCTGTTCTGGGAGAGGAATACCTACGAGTCTGAGCATTTCAACAGCCATCTTGTGAGCTTCGTCCTTGGACTTGCCCTGGTGGATGATGATGGATTCTGCAATCTGGTCACCGCAGAGCTTTGTTGGGTTAAGGGATGTTGTTGGTTCCTGGAAAATCATGGAAATTTCGTGGCCGCGTACCTTCTGCATTTCCTTTTCAGAAAGCTCAAGAAGGTTTCTGCCGTTGAACATGATTGTGCCTGATTCTATTTTGCCGGATGGAGCTTCGATAAGTCTCATAACTGACATGGAAGTTACGCTCTTACCGGAGCCGGATTCGCCTACGATACCTACTGTTTCACCTTCATGCACCTGGAAACTTACATCTTCAACAGCAACAGTCTTTACGCTGTCGGATGTGAAAGAAGTTACCAAATGCTGAACATCTAAGAGAACTGGTTTCATATGAACTTAATTGCTCCTTTATATCTTATTCTATTTTTTTACATTATACAAGTCGTTATTATAGTATAACACTTTTTTTACTATCTGTAAAGTAGGTTTTAATAAACAAAATGTAAATTTATGAGGATTTTTAACATAAAAAGGTTTCTACCCAAAATCGATTTGTGCATATTTCACATTACACGACAAGTTTTATTATGGAAGTTAACCTATATCTTTTAATACCTGCTGTATACACTATTTTTCTGCCATAATATATACATCTTCTCTTCTGTGTTTGAGAAGCGGAAGCTGCTCTCTTATTTCAGAAGTCTTATCAAGCTCTACCTCGACGATTTCATATCTTTCCTTTTCGTCAAACAGCTTGACGATATCGCCCCATGGAGAGCAGACGATGGAATTTGCGTATGAAACATAGGAGCCGTTTACATCTCTTGCAGGAGCTACGCCGACCGAGAAAACCTGATTGTCAAGTGATCGGGCTCTGAACATAATTTCCCAATGTGCAGGACCTGTTGTCATATTGAATGCAGCAGGAACTATAATCGTTTTTGCCCCCTTGAGAGCCATAAGACGGGCAAGCTCAGGGAATCTGTAATCGTAGCAGATACACAGACCCATTTTGCCGAAATCTGTATCAAATACTGTGACTTCCTTGCCAGGAGTAAGCACTGCTGATTCACAGAAGCTCTGTCCGCCCTTGACATTGATATCAAAAAGATGCATTTTTCTGTGACGGGCAATCATTTCGCCGTTTCTGTCAAAGACGAATGATGTATTGTAAACCTTGTCCTCGTCAAGCTCAGGAATCGAGCCGCCGACAATGTATTTGCCCAGCTTTTTAGCCATTTCAGACAGCATTTTTGTGCTTTCACCGCCGAATGGCTCGCCATATTCGCGGAAGCACTTATTGTCGTACGGGCTGTTCCAGATTTCAGGCAGGATAATCACATCTGCATCTTTTACAGCCTCTATTGCCTGTCTTGCTCTTTCTATATTTTTCTGCTTATCGCCCGAAACATCAAGCTGGATAAGGCCGAATTTAACCTTCATTTTTCCTCCTTATTTAAAGGGAATGGCAAAAAGCCGCCATTCCCCCTTTAAAACCTACTTATCTTCGTTGTAAATCTCACCAGCCGCCATGAAGTTTTCAAGGCCCTGATCCTTCATCATCTTAATGATTTCCTTACCGCCTGTATACATAACATCGGCTCGGTAATGGAGACCGAAACGGCGCTGAGTTTCATTGATAAAGCCGTCCTTGCGAGCCTGTTCAACGATTTCGTTCACCTTTTCTTCATCATAAGTTGTGAGGAGAGCATTTCTGAACTGTGCAAGGCGTTCTTCAAGGAATTCTTCCTTCTTTGGCAGCTCAAGAATCTTGCCTGCATACTTTGCTTCAAAGCCTTCGTAGATTTCTTCCTCTGTAAACTGTCTGTACTTACCTTCAAATACCATCATGTCATAAGGCATCTTTGGAGCCTTTGGAGGAAGCTTTTCAGCTGCATAGCCGAGAGAAAGGATAACAACAGGATATGTGAGCTTTGGCATACCGTAAGCATCAATGATTTCCTTGCCGCAGCTGTTGGAAGAGCCAACATAGCATGAGCCGATTCCAAGCATGTGAGCCGCTGTTTCGATAGTCTGGGCAGCACACATTACATCCTCGATGGCAATGAGGAAATGCATATAAATCTTTCTGTTGTTGAACGGAGCATTCTTCTGTTTTGCATAGATGCTGTACTTATACCAGTCAAAAACAAAGATAAGATTTGTATCGGCGTGTTCGATGAATGGCTGACCGCCGCACATCTTTGAAAGCTCTCTATTCTTTTCCTTGTCTCTTTCAACTATGATGGAATATGGCTGGAGATTGCCGCCTGTTGCAGCCTTGAGACCTGCTTCAAGGATGAGCTTAAGGTCTTCATCCGGGATTTTCTTATCGATAAAGTTTCTGATAGAACGTCTGTCTGTCATGTGCTTGACAGCTTCGTAACCGTATTCAAACATGATTTTTCTCCTTTTCCGCGGCATTTTGCCGCTTTAAACGCACAAAGCCCAATGCATATAAACATCGGGCTTTGCTAAAGCTGTTATCCTATGATATCGTATAATTTTCCGGCAGCTTCATTTACAAGGTCGCTGATGCCGATGTTTTTTGTTCCGACAATATAATTATTACATTTATTGACCGGAATGAGAAGTTTGAATGCCTCAGATTCGCCGACTGCACACGCCATTTTCGGAGTTACCTCACCCATAAGGGCATTGGCAACGATGATTCCCACAGGGCCGATTATCACATCGGCATTTTTCGCATTGACAACAACGGGATTCTCCCCTGTTGCCCCCATGTCTGCGCCTGCCTTTAGCATCACCGATGTGGCTATGCTGTTTGTGCCGACAGCTATAAGCTCGAGAGACGGCTTATCTGATTTTATCTTTTCGATGAGCAGTTTGCCAAGTCTGCCGCCCTGCCCATCAATTATAAGTATTTTCATTAAAGAACACCAAAGAGATGGTAAATCTTGAGGTCTTCATCGAGAGATGTGCCATGTGTACCGAGCTTTGTTACAGGGTCTGTATGGATACCATGGTCTGGGGAGAATGTGATGAGAGCCTTCTTGCCTTCCCACTTCTTCTTAGCCGCTGCAATGAGTTCAACTGCAGATTCTGCATTGTACTTGAGAGCGCCGAGAGCGAAGTCTGTTTCAGGCTGTGTTGCGTGCATATTGTCATCGTATTCACATTCGTAAACGAGGATGAAATCGTATTCATCCTTTTCGATGATTTCAAGAGCCTTCTGATGAGCGTCTTTATCGCTTTCTGTTTCGATTACATCACATGGAGCATTTCTGAAGATGATTTCACAGCTGCTGTCCGTCTTTGCGATGATGCAGCCCTTCTTGCCTGCTGCCTTGAGAGCGTGGAAGATAGTTTCAACTGTGATAGGATACTTTTCATACTTCTGGATGCCGTGAACTTCAGGCATTACACCTGCGATCATTGTAGCATAGCAAACAGGTGTTACAGATGGCATTACGGAAGAAAGAGGCTGCTTAAGAGCATATACATCCATAAGCTTGTCTGTGTACTGTGGGTATTTATCAAAAATCCATGCGCCTACTGCGTCCGGAGAGAAGAAAAGGCATCTTTCAACTGTTTCGCCCTTGAGAAGGTCGATAACTTCGTTGATAGGCTGAGTTTCAGCGCCTTCCATAAGAGGAATATTCATAGCCTTGCAGATAGTTGCAGGTACATTAGCCAATGTGTAGTTCATAATAATTCTCCTATCTTTCACATTTAATTGTATCAAATTCCTTGATGAAATCGCAGATATATTCTGTTACTGCGTCGAGCATAGGCTTACCCCAGTCTGCGCTGGAATAATGTGGGTCATCCTTTGGTCTGCCATTTGCATACCAGCCGCTCTTGGACATATTGATAGTATGATTTCTTACAGGAACGTGACAGCCCTTGAATTCGATGCTGCCGAGAGCGATATACTTCATGTTAGGTGTGAGCATATGCTGTTCCTGAGCCATATAATCGTCCATATTTACACAGCTTGGGTCGATAGCGAGCATAGCTGCTGTTTCCTGACCGGAGCCGTGGCCGCCCTTCCATTCGATGTTGAGCTCACCTGCAAGCTGCCACCAGTTGAGGATGCAGGAGATAGCGCCCTTCTTATTAAGGCGGATGCCTACTTCGGAGAGTGCAGGGTCATTGCCGCCGTGGCCGTTGAGGAATACGAACTTTCTGATACCGTCATTGTAAAGTGCATTACAGATGCTTTCCATAACATTTGTAAGACCTTCAAGACCGATGGAAATTGTACCAGGGAAGCCGTAATGTCCGTCTGCTACGCCGTATGGAACTGCTGGACAAATGAGAACATCAAGCTTTTCATCGATTGTCTTTGCAATGTGGCTTGGTACGAGATAGTCAACGCCAAGGCACATATGTGAACCGTGATTTTCAATGGAGCCAACAGGGATAACTGCGATATCCTTGACCTTAAAATAGTCTGCTGCCTGCTTCCAGCTCATTTTTTCAAGACGCATAATTTATACCTACTTTCCGTAATAACCCATTACTATATTTTCGCCCTTTTCGACCATTACCTGACCGCGGGCAATAACTGTGTCGATAGTCATATTTTCGCCGAGGAATACGATGTCAGCATCGGAGCCAACCTGAATTGCGCCCTTGCGTGGATACTGGTCAATGCCCTTTGCAACATTGGATGTAACCATCTTTATAGCATCTTCAAGAGGCATTTCGCATTCCTGAACGAGAGCCTTTACAGTTGCAAAGAGAGTTTCGATTTTGCCGACACCCATACCGACAAGCTCATTGTTAGGACCCCAGATTGGCATACTGCCGTTGGAGTCAGAGCTGAATGTTACAAGCTCAGGATCAACTTCCTTGACAACATCAGAAAGAAGCTTTGCAAGCTTTACAGCATCTCTGCCCGATGTGAAGTCGATATTACCGCCCATCTTGCCGAACTTTATAGCATCTTCAACAAGATTTGCACAATGTGTAGGACGGAAATGACGGATTGGAATGTCTGTTTCTTCCACGATAGCAATAACATCTTTAAGTCCCAGCTTATCCTTGCCTGTATGCATGTGGAGAACGCCAGGCTTGCCGCCGATGAGAGCGCCGTGACGAACCTGTGTTGCAAGGCGGAGAAGCTCCTGCTTTGTAACATAAGAAGAACGGTGGTCAGCGATAGCGAGTTTGCAGCCGATGATTTCTTCGATGTATGTGATGTCGTTCTTTACGGAGCCTGTGATTGTTGGAGATGGAAGCTCATAAGCGCCTGTAAGGCAGAATGCTGTGATGCCTTCTGCGTTGAGAGCCTTTGTCTTTGCAAGAAGATTATGTACAGAACGTGTTGTGCTGTCTGTGCCGAGGAGACCGACAACAGTTGTGACGCCGTTCTTGACGATGTCTGTCATGAGTATTTCAGTAACTCTGCTCTTGAAAGAGCTTTCACCACCGCCGCCTGTTACATGAACATGCTGGTCGATCATACCAGGGATGACAGTCTTGCCTTGGGCATCGATGATAACTGTATCTTCAAATGGAGCTGTGATATTTTCTTCAATTTTTACGACCTTTTCACCGCAGATGAGGATATCTCTTTTACCAATATGCTCAGGCGCATAAAGATCTGCATTTTTGATAAGTTTGAACATCTTTATTTCTCCTATTTTTTATATTTTACTATATTATTATAATAGCATAAAGAAAATACTGTGTAAAGTAAAATTTTCAGTTGTATCTTATAAAAAAATGTGATAAGATAGTTACAGATAAAATTTTTATTTTATGGAGGACATTTAAAATGATCTTAAAGGCTAAATATGTGCTCACAGGCGACGGCAAGACTATTATTGAAAACGGCGCAGTTGCAGTTTGCGAAAAGAAGATCATCGGTGTTGGTACATTTGATGACATTATCGCTAAGTTCCCAAATGAAGAAGTTACAGATTACGGCGACCGTACTATCATGCCTGGTATGATCGATATGCACGTACATATCGGCTATTACTGGACAACAGACAGACATGCTTCTCTTCACTATATCACACTTATGGCTCACAAGACTCTCCAGGATGCTATCAAGAAGGGTGTTACAACTGTCCGTGACGTTTGCTCTCCTGAAGGTCTCGTTCAGTCTCTTCTCCGCGCAGAAGCTGACGGTCTTGTAAAATATCCACGTATCTTCTCCGCTCTCCAGGGCGTATGTATGACAGGCGGCCACTGCTGGTCTCTCACAACAGCTACTGTTGAAGCTGACGGCGAAGTTGAAATCAGAAAGGCTATCCGCAAGCAGATCCGTGACGGCGCTAAGTTCATCAAGGCTTTCACAAGCCACAGAGGCAATCTCCCTGAATACACAGACGAAGAGCTTGCTGTTATCGTTGACGAAGCTCACAGAGTCGGCAAGCGTGTTGCTGTTCATTCCGGTACACAGCCATCTATCGAAAGTGTTATCAATCTCGGCTTTGACACTATCGAGCACGGCACATTCATGACAAATGAACAGGCTAAGAGAATGGCTCAGAAGGGTCTCTTCTTCGTTCCAACAATCGTTGCTTATACATATATCTACGAAGAAATGGAAAAGGAACGCATTGCAAAGAACCTTGTTTACACAGGTAATGACAAGATCACATACGACTACTTCAAGATGGCTGCTGAACACTACAAGAAGGCTTTCAAGGGCTGGTATGACACAGGCGTTATCATGGTTACAGGTACTGACATGGTAAGAAAGGGCTCCCCTTCTGTTCCAATCGAAAAGGAAGCAAAGTATTTCTCCGAATACGGTATGCCTAACATCGAAGTTGTTCGTTCTCTTACATACAACGGCGCTCTCGCTCTCGGTATGGAAGACGAAATCGGTCTTCTCAAGGAAGGCTATATCGCTGACATCATCGTTCTCGACGGCAACCCTGTTGAAGATATCGACGCTATCGGCCGCTGCCACGCAACATATATCTCCGGCGAAAAGATGTAATTACACTTATCAAAAAGCACCCGTTATGGGTGCTTTTTTATTGTGCCTGATTTATACTCCCTTTAAGTTGAACTTGGGGATAAAGCTTTCGCTTGCCGCTTCTTCGTCCTGAAGGAAGCCGTTTTCGACACCGATATCGACGGCGAAATCGACCACTTCGTCGTATTCCTCGTCGGTGATTTTGCGATTTATTTCGGGATAATTTTCCAGATTGCCGAAAGGCGTGTACTGGCGCATTATGCTGATAAAAATATCGTCTCTGTATGTATCATAAAGATATTTTATTATTTTCTTGCTGTCCTCAGTCTGCCCCGGAAGGACAAGATGGCGGACGATTACTCCTTTTGTCATCAAATCCGTCTTTTCGTCAAATTGAGGCGGTCCGACCTGACGCACCATCTCGGCTATTGCCGCTTTCGCCATTTCGCTGTAGTTTTCCGCGTTGGAATAACGTCTGGAAAGAGCTGAACTCATATACTTGAAGTCAGGCAGATATATGTCTACAAGACCGTCCAGTTTTTTAAGACTCTCCACCTTTTCATAGCTGCTTGTATTGTAGACTATCGGCAGTTTAAGTCCCATTTTTCGTGACAAGTTCAAAGCATTTACTATGCCCTCTATAAAGTGTGTTGGCGTGACTAAATTGATATTATTAGCGCCCTTTTCCTGCAGTTCAAGAAATATTTCTGCAAGGCGCTCCGGCGATATGACTTTGCCGAAGTTTTCACGGCTTATATCGTAATTCTGGCAGAAAACACAGCGGAGATTACAGCCCGAAAAGAACACTGTGCCGCTTCCCTTTTTGCCCGAAATCGGCGGCTCTTCCCAGAAATGAAGGTCAGCTCGCGCAACTCTTATTTTATCGTCAGCAAGGCAGAAGCCCGGCTTTTCATAGCGATTTATTCCGCACTCGCGAGGGCACAAAGTGCAGTTTTTCAAAATATCTTCCATATTTTCCTCTTAATTTCAGTTAAAAAATAATAGATGAAGCTTTCACTTCATCTATTATATAATTTTATGGGTATTTTTTCAAGTGGTTACTTTGTAAGGGCCTTAAGGTCAGCGATAAGCTCGTCTACCTTTGCCATATCTGTTGCCCAGCTTGTGCAAAGACGTATTACCATTTCGCCATCTCTCTTTTCCCACTGGGAATAGCCATACTTTTCGCCGATCTTCTCAACGATTTCATTTGGAAGAATTGGGAAAACCTGATTTGTTGGAGATTCTGCAAGGAACTTATATCCCATTTCCTTGATAGCATTCTGGAGCTTTTCAGCACATTCATTTGCGTGGCGTGCAAGCTCATAATAAAGACCGTCTGTGAAAAGTGTGAGGAACTGAACACCGAGGAGTCTGCCCTTCGCAAGCATACCGCCCTTCTGCTTGATGAGATAACGGAAGTCTTCGTTGTACTTTGGTGTGTTGATTACAACAGCTTCGCCGAACATTGCGCCCATCTTTGTGCCGCCGATATAGAATACATCTGTCAGCTTTGCCATATCTTCAAGAGTTACATCGTTCTGCTTGGACATAAGAGCACAGCCAAGGCGTGCGCCGTCGCAGAAAAGAATGAGATTGTGTTCGTCACAGACCTTCTTGATATCTTCAAGCTCCTTCTTGGAGTAAATTGTGCCGACTTCTGTTGGATTGGAGATGTAAACCATCTTAGGCTGTACCATGTGCTCTGCTGTTGGGTCGTCAAAATGGCCCTTTACGCAATCTTCAACCTGCTTTGCTGTGATTTTGCCGTCATCAGATGGGAGAGCGAGAACTTTATGACCTGTTGCTTCGATAGCGCCCGATTCGTGGACGTTGATATGGCCGGAAACTGCAGAAATAACGCCCTGATGCGGACGAAGAAGCGCGCAGATAACTGTTGTATTAGCCTGTGTGCCGCCTACGAGGAAATGGACAGCGCTGTTTTCATTTTTGAGCTCTTTCTTGATGGCAAGACGAGCCTTTTCACAGTATTCATCCATGCCGTAGCCTGTGTGCTGTTCGAGATTTGTCTTAACGATTGCATCAAGGATCTTCTGATGCATACCTTCGCTGTAGTCATTGACAAACATATACATATTGATATATCTCCTTTGTTGGAAAATTCTTATGGTAACATTATATCATGTTCTGTACGATTTGTAAAATGATTTATTGACTTTAAGGCAGAAAAAAGCACCCCTTTCGGAGTGCTTTTTGAATAATTTACTTTTCGTTAATATATTCTCTGAGACGTTTCATTGCTTCCTTGATATTTTCCATGGATGCTGCGTAGGAAATTCTTACATGGCCTTCGCCGCTTTCGCCGAAGGCAGAGCCAGGAACGATTGCAACATACTTCTTCTGGAGGAAGTCTTCACAGAATTCTTCGGAGGAGTTTGCATATTTAGAAATATCAGGGAAAATATAGAATGCGCCTTCAGGCTCAAAGCAGTCGATGCCCATATCGCGGAGCTCGTTATAAATATACTGTCTTCTCTTGTTGTATTCATTGCGCATATACTCTGTATCAGCAAGGCCGTTTTTGAGGGCTTCAATGCCTGCATACTGAGCGGCTGTACCTGCGCACATAATAGCATACTGATGAATTCTTGCAATATATGTGAGTAATTCACGAGGAGCGCACATATAGCCGAGTCTCCATCCTGTCATTGCGAAAGCCTTGGAGAAACCGCTGATGAGAATTGTTCTTTCTCTCATGCCTTCGATAGCCGCAAAGGATGTGAACTTTTCTGCACCGTAAACAAGCTCTGCATAGATTTCATCTGTGATAACGATGATGTCTGTGCCCTTAAGCACTTCAGCAATAGCTTCAAATTCAGCCTTGTTCATCGTTGCGCCTGTTGGGTTATTAGGATATGCAAGAACAAGCGCCTTTGTCTTGTCTGTGATAGCAGCCCTGAGCTCTTCAGGCATAAGCTTGAAGCTGTTTTCAGCCTTTGTTACGATTGGCTTTACGGCTGCGTGCTCGATAGCGGCAAGAGGAGCATAGCTTACATAAGCAGGGTCCGGAACGAGAACTTCATCGCCCGGCTCAATAAGAGCGCGGAGAGCGATATCGATAGCTTCCGAGCCGCCGATTGTGACAAGAATTTCGTCCTTAGGATCGTAATTTACTTCAAATCTGTTTTCAAGATACTTTGCAATTTCCTTGCGCAGCTCAATAAGACCATAGTTTGCTGTATATGCTGTCTTGCCTGCATCCATAGATGCTTTAGCTGCTTCTCTGATGTGTTCAGGTGTTACAAAATCAGGCTCTCCTACCCCAAGAGAAATGACATTTTCCATCTGGGCTGCAATATCAAAAAACTTTCTGATACCTGATGGTTTTACACTCTGAATTCGTTTGTTCAAAATCTTCTTGTAATCCATATTAGCCTCCATTTATTATTTTTTTATTTTATTCATCCGACTTTATTTCCCATGTTAAAGTCTGTGCGTAGTTGCCGTTTTATAAAGATATGGTCAGATAAAATACGCTTTATATTGCAATATCTCTATAACTGTATTATACCACACGAGAACTCTTAGCGTCAATATATTCCCCTTATATGTTGACTATTTTTTCTTGGAAATTCTCATCATTGCCCAGCCGTCTTTAACCACCATCTTATCAATATTGGCATTAAAGCTTTCATAATGGGCTTTGACTTCATCTTTTCGCTCTTCTATTATGCCCGAAATAATGAGTGTTCCATCGTCCTTAAGCCAGGAAAGAAGTGTTTCACACATATTTTTAAGAACGTCTGCAACGATGTTTGCGCAGATGACATCGTACTTCTTTTCAGCGAGCTTATTATTAAGCCAGCGGTTAGAAAGAAGGTCACCCATGTAAACTTCAAACTTATCTTCCGGAATATCATTCTTGAGGATATTTTCAGCAGTTGTCTTAACTGCATTATCCTCGATATCACAGCCTCTCGCATCGTTTGCGCCCATGAGCAGCATTGCTGTCATAAGAATACCGCTGCCGCAGCCAACATCAAGGACTGTCTTGCCTTCGCAGTCGATTCCGTCGATTTCGTTGAGGCAGAGTCTTGTCGTAGCGTGAGAGCCTGTGCCAAAGGAAGATGCAGGGTCGATAGTGAGGACCTTTCTGCCCTCCTTGTTGTCAATTTCTTCCCAGCTTGGTCTGATAAGGAGATGATTGCCAACTGTGAATGGCTTGTAATACTGCTTCCAGTTGTTTTCCCAGTCTTCACTCTGTACGCCGTTGATGGAAAGTGATGTATCCATATTGCCTGTCAGCTTTGCTTCGGCAAGTACCTTCTTTATGTCTTCAAGCTGAGCCTTGCCTTCGTCAGAATCATCTACATAGAGTGTTACCGAAACATCTCTGTCCGGGTTGCCCAGAAGTGCATCATCTATATAATCCCACTTTGTTGTCTTTTCCTGTGAGAATTCATAGACATCCTGTGGATCATCAATGATAAAACCGCTGCAGAGCGGGGAAAGCATTGCACATATACGCTCAACATCATCGTGAGTTGTTATTATTTTTACTTCAATATAATTCATTGCCTGCTCCTGTATTTATTAGATTTACAAATTATGCCGTCTAACCTTAATAGATATATTATATAATATTCGGCTCCGTTGTGCAATAAAATATTTGTGTAAAAATTACATTTTTGTGGCTTTTTCATATTTTTATATTATTTTAACGATAACCGCACAAAATATTCTGTTTTTCACCTTGTAATAGATTTGTTTATATGTTATAATTTATAAAATATGATTAAATATATATAACCAGGAGATATTATGATTTTAGAACTTGAAGAGCTCAAGCAGAAGCTCCTCTCACATAAGAATGAACTTGACGAGCTTGAAGAGGCTTATGACCTTGACAAATGCAGTGCAGAAATAAAGAAGCTTCAGGATATTTCTTCAAAGCCTGATTTCTGGAATGACCCTAACGAAAGCCAGAAGGTTCTCCAGAAAATCAAGCAGCTTGAACAGAAAATCAAGGGCTTCTATTCCCTTGTTTCTTCATACGAAGACCTTACAACTCTCATCGTTATGGCTATTGAAGAAGATGACGAAAGTCTGCTTCCTGAGATTCGCGAAGAATACAAGAAATTCGAGGATACTCTTGAAGTAAAGACTCTTGAAACTCTTCTCACTGGCGAATATGACAAGAATAATGCCATTATTTCTTTCCACGCGGGTGCAGGCGGCACAGAGGCTCAGGACTGGGCTCTTATGCTTTACAGAATGTACGGCAAATGGGCCGACTCACACGGTTTCAAAGTTAAGACTCTCGACTATATCGCCGGCGAAGAAGCTGGCATGAAGAGCGCTGACGTGCTTATTGAAGGCGAAAATGCCTTCGGCTATCTCAAGAGTGAAATGGGCGTACACCGTCTTGTGCGTGTTTCTCCATTCGACACTTCGGGGCGCAGACACACTTCCTTCTCTGCTGTTGAAGTTATGCCTGAAATCACAGATGATGCTGAAATTGAAATCAATCCTGACGACCTGAAGATCGATACATATCGTTCGGGCGGCGCAGGCGGTCAGCACGTCAACAAGACAGAATCTGCTATCAGAATCACGCATATTCCAACAGGTATTATCGTTGCCTGTCAGAATGAACGCAGCCAGCATCAGAACCGTGATGTTGCCATGCGTATGCTCAAGTCCAAGCTTATTGAAATCAAGGAACGCGAAAAGCTTGACAGAATCGAAGATATCAAGGGTGTGCAGAAGAAGATGGAATGGGGCAGCCAGATCCGCTCCTATGTCTTTATGCCATACACTCTCGTCAAGGACCACCGCACAGGCTTTGAAAGCGGCAACGTAGGCGCTGTTATGGACGGTGACCTTGATGGCTTTATCAATGCATATCTCAAGGCGGAGGCCACAGGAAATTGGGCAAAGAAGTAAGACGCGGCATCTCTGCTGCGGCAGGTATTATATTATGCCTGTTCATCGTTTTATCGGACAACTTCTCCTTTGTCGTCGGTCCTTCGATGCAGAGCAAACTTGTAATGATATTGCAGATAATGCTGCCGAAGCTTGCATTTGGTGCAATTATCGGCGCAGGCTTCTGGGCAATTCTGCCGCTCAGCGACAAGAAAGATGGCGCTTTTGCCCTTTTCACACCAGTTGCTGTAATTTTCTTATATCAGCTGGCAGAGCTTATATTCAAGTGGGGCGCGATAGTCGACCTGCTTAATATGCCGGGTACAAAGGGGACATACTATTCCCTTTCGGTGTGGGTTTTCATTGTCACTATCGGTTTTCTTGACTATCTGTTTTTCGACGATGAAAAGCTTTCCCGTTTTGCATCCGATCTGCTTATAATATGCACTATCACCCTTGTTTTCTGCGGGCTTGATATGCTTCTTCCGGTATTTATAAACTCACGCTACCTGGTTGGTTTCCAGATCGGCGGATATTTTATAGTGAGGGGGATTTACAATGGATCAAAAAACTAAAGGTCTTATAACAGTCCACGGCGCAGTTTTGCTTTTCGGTCTTTCAGGGCTTTTTGCAAAGCTGATTACTCTGCCTTCAATAATCATCACTCTGGGCAGAGTAGGTTTTTCTTCCCTGTTTTTGTTTTTGCTTCTCAAGGTGACAAAAACTCCGATGAAGCTGAGGCTTAAAAAGCAATACGGAATCTTCGCTCTTTCGGGCGTTATTCTCGCCATTCACTGGTGGAGCTTTTTGCAGGCAATTCAGTTTTCGACTGTTGCCATCGGCACAATAAGCTTTTCAACATTTCCACTTTTTGTAAGCTTTCTTGACCCGCTTTTCACCAAGAATAAGATAAGCAAAGCTCAGATAATTTCTTCTCTTATCATGATATGCGGTGTCATTGTTATGGTTGAGGAATGGTCTTTCAGAAGCTCATATACGCTTGGCATTGCATGCGGTCTTGTTTCGGCAATAACTTATGCCCTGCTCTCACTTTTTAACAAGCATTACTTCGGCGAATATCCATCGACAGTTATTTCTTTCTATGAACAGTCATTTGCATTTATTACTCTGCTTCCTGCCCTGTTCATTATGAAGCCTGTCTTCTCTGTGCAGAATATTATGCTTCTTGCATTGCTCGGTGTTATATTTACAGCGATTTCCCACTCACTTTTCATCAGTGGTCTCAAGAATATCAATCCGCATACAGCAAGTATTATTTCAGGTCTTGAAACCCCATACAGCATCGTGGCTTCCTACTTTATTTTCGGCGAAGTTCCGTCTCTCAAGACAATTCTCGGCGGATGCATTATTTTAGGCGTTGTATTCTATACAACTCTCCGCGAAAAGAAATAAATTACATAAAAATAAAGGCTGACTAATTAAAAGTCAGCCTTTTTATTTTGTCTTTTAAAGAATAATTTCGCCCTTACCATTGAAAAGAGGGAGCTTTTCAAGGAAGATGATATCATCGCGGCTTGCGGCTTCGCCTTCTGCCAGAACAGCCATCTTACCTACGATATTACCGCCTACAGCCTTTACAAGAGCTTCCATAGATGCAAGAGATTCACCTGTGGAAATAACATCATCGACAATAAGAATTCGTTTGCCCTTCATATATTCGCCATCATTGCCATCAAGGTAAAGAGTTTGTTTGCGCTGTGTGGTGATTGACATTACTTCCTTTGCAATAATATCTCTCATATATACCTTTATACCCTTGCGAGCAACAATATATCTATAATGGTTGGAAAGGCGTGCCATTTCATAGGCGAGCGGAATACTCTTCGCCTCCGGAGTGATAATAACATCAAACTCAGGAGCCTTTTTCAGAAGCTCCTCAGCACATCTTACTGTAAGTTCCACATCTCCGAACATTACAAGAGCTGCTATATAGAAATCAGGAGCAACTTCACAAAGCGGAAGCTCCCTTTTAAGACCTGCAATATTTATAGAATATGTTTTATCCATCCGTGCACCTCCGACTTTATAAGGAACGGGAAATTTTATAATCAGGCATTATATATGCCCCTTGCCTGAACTTCAATTCCTTATATCCCATTATCATTTTGAATGTATATTTATTAT
>JAFSBG010000114.1 GCA_017441945.1 Clostridia bacterium | reverse complement strand
TATATTGAAAGGGGAAATTATATGAAAAAGAAAAATAATATTATTATCACTCTGTTTTTCGTTTACTTTCTTGTGGCGCTGTATATCTTCTTTGCATCAGCAGAGCATGGAATTATCCGTAGCAAAGGTTTCATCAATCTGTATAATGAATTTTATTGGATAAGGCTTATAATTATCGGTGTTGCAACTGCAATTTTCTTTGGTCTGTATTTTTTCCTTATGCACAAGTGGGAAATCACAATCCGCTGTCCTTATTGCAGCAGAGTTATGGATATACATAAAATCAAGTTCAATCTGCCTGACGGTTTTCTCTGTGAGCAGACCTGCCAGAATTGCGGCAAGACATTCACTCCCGATGATAAAGGGTAAAATATAAATCAAAAGACACTCCTTCCTCTCCTTTACCTCCCCTTGTGAGGGGAGGGGTAGTCACCTCATCAAAGTCAAAAAGACACTCCGTATGGGGTGTCTTTTTTAGGTTATAGGCAATAGTTAAAAGTGAAAAAGTGTGGTGCCTGCGGAGTATTTGACAGACGGACCGCCGAGGACGTCAGTCCCTACAATATAAATTGTCGACCTTTCTGTTTTTACTCCACAACTATCTGCTTTACATTGGAAACGCTTCGCTTGCTGTTGGTATCACCAAAGACCACAAGACGTGCTTCTTCGTCCTCCACCATCATATAGGCCTTTCCGCTTTCCATGACTTCATCCTTGGAAACTTCAGCGCTATATGAATCGTCGGACACAACAGTCACCTTTGTAAAGTCTTCGATTTTCTTCATTGCAAGCAAATCTGCAAGGGAGATGCCCTTGCCGCTGACCTCGATTTCCTCGCCCTTTCCGTTGACACGGATGCCGGAAACATCCTCCTTCTTCATATCGGAAATTGCTACATCGTGGCTCTTGCCGTTATAAACCAGCTCGACACAGCCTGCTGTCACTTCGTCACGAGTTGTGAGATGAACGACAGCCGCAACTGCCGCAATGGCAATGAGAGCGACAGCCATAATAATTATCTTCTTGTTTTTCATTATTTTATCACCTTTTTAAGTCTTTTCGTAAGCTCTGCCCCCAATAATCCGAAGGCAAGTCCGCTTACCCCTGCAACTGCAAGATAGAGCACGAGCACTACGCCCCACAAGCCGAAAACGAGGGCGTTTGCCGTGAATGCCGCCGAAACGGAGGCAAGCATATTTGTCATTGCGATACGCTCGGTATCTGTCATTTTTATTTTGCCGAAAACAATTCGTGCAATGTCTGTGACCAGTCCGGGCACAAAATAGCCTATCGGCATAAGTGCGCCCATACTTCCCACTCTGCCCATAGCGAGAGCAAGCGCACCCTGCACAAGCCCCATCAGACTTCCGCACCATTTCATATCGGCAAACTGACACGCCACCACGAGAAACATTGTGGAAAAAGCTGTGCTTATGCCGCCGGGGATATGAAGGCTTTCGGTTATTATGTTGGCAAAGGGATTTACCAGCTTTTTGATGAAAAGCCCCATGGTGCAGCAGAGCGCCATGAATATATACATTCTAAGCTTTGATTTCTTCATATTCCTCCGGTGTGTTGATATTTTTCACCATATCCGCCATGGTTTCAGGCAAATTATAATGTACGATATCAGCCTTGTCAAGAGCTCTCATCAGGCGGTAATTGCCCTCTTTAAGATACTCTTCAAAAATATCCGCCATTTTTCTGTGGTAAATTGCTGTCAGCGGATGGGTGTGGTCATCGCTTACAGCAATAATTCCATCGTGGTCGCCTAAGTTTTCAAGCAGAAGCTGATACAATTCAGCCTTTATCAAAGGCGTATCGCATGCCGAAACGATGAGGGCATCGGCATCACAATTTTTCAGCGCTGCATGAAGTCCGCCCATAGGGCCGCAGTTTTCAAAGATATCGAAAACCCTGCCGCAGTCCTGCGGTATATTTTCAGTTTTTTCCGTGCAGGAAACCCTGACATCATCTGTCAGTTTTTTCAGCTCGGCGGCGATTATTTCTGTGAATGTCCTGCCGTCAAGCACAAGACCGCCCTTGTGTGCGCCCATACGTGAGCTTTTGCCGCCTGCAAGAATAATGGCACTGATTTTCATAAGCGAACTCCTCTTATATTGAATGAATATAAATACGGGAGGGCATGAAAACCCTCCCGTACAGTCGATAAAATTATGATAATATTGTAGGGGAGGGGTCTCCCCTCCTGCGGACCGTCCGGGAGGCCGGTCCCTACATTGGGTATATTATTCCTCTGCAGTAACCTCTGATTAAATCAAAGTGCGTTTATCGTGAGATAATTTTTTTGCCAGAATGGCTAAAAGCCGCAGGCAAGGCTTTGTGCCTTAACGAGGATTTTTAGGCATTATTGGCGAAAAAGGAGCCACCGATAAATGTGCTATTGATTTTATTCAGCGGTTACAACCAGTGCGCCTGTCGGGCAGGCTCTTACGCAGGCTGGCTCAAGACCGTGCTTTACACGCTCTGCACAGCCGTCACACTTGACGACCTTGCCGTTCTTATCGAATCTCACAGCGTCATACTGGCAGACTTCAAGGCACTTCTTACAGCCGTCGCACTTTGTAATGTCATTGATAATGACAAAGCCATTTTCATTCTTTACGAAAACATTGTGTGGGCAGGCATTGATACATGGAGCATCTTCGCAGTGCACGCAGCACTTTGTGACATATTTTACAAGACCTGTGCGAGGTGATGTGTACTTTTCGTGGATACGTGGGGAAACAGCATCGACCGCTGTTTCATCATAGTGCTGGTCCATGCAGGCTACGACACATGCAAGACAGCCTGAACATTTATTCTTATCACAAACAATCTTACTCATGGCACTTCTCCTTTTTCAAAAGACGGCAGCAATATGACTTGTATCCCGGGAAGCCGGAGATAGGATCGAGATATGTGTCATCCATAATATAGTTGATATCCTTATCGCCGAGGGCATGGTATACATTGACAACACCCTTAAGGTTTGATGTTGTGTATGCAACCGTCACGTCGAGCTTGCCCATTGGTGTTTCGACGATAACTTCTTCGCCGTCTGCCATGCCGAGCTTTTCAGCATCTTCAGGGTGGATTTCAACGAGAGGCCACTTTTCAAGGTTAGAAAGCCATGGATGGCGGTAGCTTCTTGAATGGAAGAGCTGAGGCTTTCTGCTGCCTGTTGCAAGAATGAGCGGGAACTCATCCATCGGGAGCTTTTCACGGAAATCGTGGAATACAGGCAAGCCTTCGTGGCCTTCCTTATCGCAGGAGCCGATTACGGAAGATACAAATTCGATCTTGCCCGATGGTGTCTTGACCTTTAAGATATCCTCAGTTGTCTTTGGAGTTGTCATATTTCTTGCCTTGACACCGAGAGGATTTTCCTTGAGCTCTTCAAGAGTTACGCCTGTAGCAGAAATCATCTTGCGGAGGTAGTCTTCATTATTATAAATTGGTTCATCACCGCCGATTGTGATGCCCAGCTTTTCTGCAAGACCTGTGATGATGTCCATATCTGTTCTTGCTTCGCCCATTGGCTCAACAACGTGACCCTGATAGAAGATAGTGTCGCCGCCTGTTACAACAACCTGTTCTCTTTCGAGAGAGGATTGGACAGGGAGAATGATATCGCAGTACTTGCAGGATTCTGTCATGTAAATATCTGCATTTGCAACGAAGCCGATATTTTTAAGGGCTTCTTCGACTCTGTCAACACGAGGCCACATATGGTGGTTCATGCCGAATGCAACGAGAGTTTCCATTGGGTATTCGCCCTTGCCTTCAAGGTAGTCAGCGATTTTTGTAACCTGAATTTCATGAGCAGAAAGCTTTGCCCATGCAGGGAAGTCATTATGGCTCAGGTCGTTTTCAGCATCGACGCGCTTGATCTTGCCGTTAGGCGAGAATTTGCCCTTGAGAGGCACGCCAGGACCGCCCGGTGCGCAAGCGCCGCCCTTTACGCCGAAAGAGCCTGTGAGAGCAAGAAGAAGTGTTACAGCTCTTGCGTTCTGAACGCCATTGATATTATGTACAACAGGGGAAGCAGACATCTGGATTGGGCAAGGTTTCATTTCACCCATAAGGCGAGCAGCCTTGATGACATCATCCTTTGGAACGCCTGTGATAGCTTCAACCTTTTCAGGTGTGAATTCCATTACATAGTTCTTGTATTCTTCAAAACCGACTGTGTACTTTTCAACATATTCCTTATCGTAAAGGTTTTCTGTGATGAGAACACGTGCAAAGCCGAGAGCGAGAGCGCCGTCTGTGCCCGGGAATGGACGGAGATGAATGTCAGCGTGCTCTGTTGTAGGTGTGCATCTTGGGTCGATAACAACAAGCTTCATGCCGCGTTCTTTATTCTTGAGGATAGCAGCGCCGCCTGTTGTCGACTTGGAATACATTGGGTTTACACCCCAGATGAAGAGAGCCTTGCAGTTCTTCATATCAGGAGCAGGCATACCCTGGTCTGCACCGAAGGAGCTCTTGAATGCCATCATGAGAGCGTAAGCGCAGGTACTGGATTCTGTGCCGATATTTGGTGTGCCGTAGCCGTTGGCAAGTTCAGTTGCCTGTGGACGGAACCACTTTGGATGAGCGACATAGATCATAGTGTGCTTCGCGCCCATCTTTTCCTTTGTTTCCTTCATCTTGTCGGCAATAGTTGTGAGAGCTTCGTCCCATGTGATTCGCTCAAACTTGCCTTCGCCGCGTTCACCAACGCGCTTCATTGGGTAAAGAAGGCGTTCAGGGCTGTAAAGTGTCTGCTTGAGAGCAGCACCCTTGGAGCAGAGCTTGCCGTTACTACCCTTGACAGACTTGTTGCCTTCAACCTTGATAACCTTGCCGTCCTTCATATAGACGTCAACAAGGCAGGCATCGCCGCAAAAGCCGCAGACACCTGTTTTTATTTCGATCCCTGTTTCTTCGCCAGGAATCTTTGCATCAATCAAAGCTTTAAGATCGAGATTTTCCATTTTAATTCCTCTCTATCAAACTTGTTTACATACTTATATATTTATATTGTAATACTTATTTTTGTCTGCGTCAATCTGATTTTATAAATAAAACTTAGTTTGTATATAGAAAAACCCAATATTTGTATGCGACATAAAAAGGACAGTCGTAAGACTGTCCTTTTTCATATTGACAAAATTTTAAAATAAATATTGTGATATAACTCTTATATAGTCTTGTAATTATACACTTTGTGCGCCCGTGGGCGCAAACCTATTAAATCCGCAAAAATCCGGGACATGCGCATGGATTTTTGCACCGCTATCGGGCAAGTGTACGCATGGCGTGCGCGCAGACCGATGTAAACTCAAGTGAAGCCTACTTCACTTGAAGTGTCGAAAATACCTTTTCGACACTCAAAAAGGACAGCTGCTGTAGCTGTCCTTTCTTACTTAGCAGCCCTGCTCGAGCTGTGTTCTCGCTTCCATAACCTGCTGGTTTGTCGCCTGCTTTATTGGATAGAAGCCCTGATTTTTCATAATTGTGAAGATGTCGTTCTGAATATCGTGCTCCTCGCTGAGAATATTCATAAGAGTTGTTCTGAGCTGAGGGTCCTCGCACTCACCTGCCGCCATGTTGTACATACTTGTGGCGAATTTCTGGCTCTGCAGAGCATCTGACAAAAGATTCTTATCCATATTTCCTCCCTATCTGAGATACGCGAACATAATATCATAGTGTGACTGGTGGCGCTGGGCAATTTCTGTAAACTTCATGCTGAGATTCTGGTCCTGAGTTTCCTGGGCAAGTCTGTTGTACTTTGCAATGAGCGACTGCTCGCCTGCAAGCTGCTCGGAAAGTGTGGACAGCTCTTTGGTTGTAAGCTGAATCATAAAAATACCTCCGTTTTAATTTTCTGCACATATTATGGCGCATTTTCGTCACTTTTATTCAGATACGTGGGGATATTTTTGCCATCGAGCTTCATTACGGCGAGAGTTTTTCCGTTATGGCTGACAGGGGTGACAAGGCAGAAAAACGGCGCGAGAGCAAAGGGCTGATTTTCACACAAATCGGCGGCAATGTAAGTTGTATTTTCAAAGTCACAGCACAGCACGCCCCCTTCGACAATACAGTTTTGCAGGGTGCGGTCGGGAGTATCTATCCATTGACATTTTTCAAAATCATCGGCAGAAAATGACAAAGGCGGAGTGGCTTTTGAGCCTAAAACATATTTTTCGATATAGAAACCCGTGATTTTCTCGCCGTTTATGCCGACTTTCGCCTTATTTAACCGGCGGTTATATGTAAAGGAATTGCCATTTTTCAGCATTATACCCAAGGGGAGATTTTCGTTTTTAAGCTTGGCGTAAAGTTTATATACTCTGCCCTCTTCAAAGGGGCAGGTGTAATTTACAGTGAGTCTGCCGTTTTCGCTGAAAACCGCCGCCTCGCCCTTTTCTTTTCCGTTGTAAAAGACTTTATATTGCATAAATTCACTCCCTTTTCGCATTGTGTAAGGACAATTCATGAATTGTCCAATACAATATGCCTTCGGCACCACCTCATCCGTCAGCCTGTGGCTGCCACCTTCCCAAATGGGGTCCCCGGGCGGCCTGCCGTCTGGGGTATGAATCAAGGGGAAGGCTGTAATAAAAAATGCTCCTGCATATTTCTATGCAGGAGCGGTGCTTTATATTCACTATTTGATTACATAAGAGCCCGAAACAAGGACTGTTGCGCCATTTGCTCCGGCTGTCACGCCGCGGTCTGCGATGGAAACAAGATAAAGATTGTTAGCCGCAACCGCTGCGCCCGGGTTTGTCATACCGCCTGCCGAAAGGTTTACAATGCCGACAGAGCCTGTGGAATAAACCTTGGCTGAGCCGAGACGAGGCACAATTTCCGTGCCCACCTGACCAATGAGGCTCTTGCCTGCAGGAATCTGGACAACTTCCCAGCTTGTGCCGACAGTGATACCTTCGCTCTTTATCTGCGCCACAACATCGCTTGCAATCGAATCGACCATCGACTGATTTATATTGATATTGCCTGTATTTATAGAAGCGATTTTCTTATCGATCTCAGCCTTATGGGCTGTCATTGCACTTGAGACATAGCTTTCAATGACAGATTTATTGTCGGCAATCGCCTCATCTATCATATCCTCCACCTGGGGAGTCAGCACGCTGTCTATGTAGCTCTTTGTAATAAGCGGGTCGTTGCTGTCGCCGTATTCAGCCATTACAGAAATGCCGCCGACCACAAAAAGCCCCACGATAAGCATGCTTGTAAGGGCATATAACGCTTTTTTCTTCATATTTCCTCCCTGTTCTGCTCAAAATGAAGCCCCATGCTGACAGCTATTGCGCCGTCGACCTTATGCATGACATCTTCATCAAGCCGTCCCATTTTTTCTCTTAATCTCTTTTTATCAAGTGTCCGTATCTGTTCTAAAAGAACAACCGAATGTTTTGAAAGCCCGAAGCTCTGAGCTTCAAGCTCGATATGCGTAGGCAGACGAGCTTTGCCGAGCTGGCTTGTTATTGCCGCCGCTATCACTGTCGGACTGTATTTATTGCCCACATCGTTCTGCACGATGAGCACAGGGCGCATTCCGCCTTGCTCACTTCCCACGACAGGGCTGAGGTCTGCATAATATATCTCGCCTCTGCGTATGTTACCGATATTCTCCACTATGATCACGCTCCAAAGGTTGATTATGCCTTTAGTTTTCCACAATTACATTGGATTTAATCACAGAAAATATTTTTCTGTACGATACATATTATGCGGAAAATGCGCGTAGGGTGAGCAGTGCATACACTTTAATCAAATAATACGGGCGGGGATGGAACCACCGCCCCTGCAACTCGTCTTTAATAAAAAGAGCTGTAGGGGAGGGGCTCGCGACGCGAAGCTAGTGCTCTGGAGTACGCCCTCCCGAAATGTATTATTTCGTTTCGATATACAATAATTATACCACACTTCTGTTTCTATTGCAATGTGATATTTAATATCCTGTCGCCGTTATAGAAGATTTCGCAGGATAAAATAGCGTAATCCTCTTTGGAAAGTGTTGCGATTTTAGTGTATTCACCGCTTTCGTATGTAAGCTCAAGGGTTTCTGTCTCTGTTATCAGCAGAGGCTTTTTCGTGCGGATATCGTTTATCAGTCTGTGAATCGCCGAAGCAGGAGCGGCTTCTCTGTCATCGGGCAGATATGTCTTTATCGAAATATCCTCAAACTCAAGATACTGCCCTGTGCTGTCGGTCACCGCTGTTATTCCCATTATCTCCTCAGGTGAAATAACTGTAAGCCGCCCTTTTCCGCTGTCATATTCGTACTGACAGACAAACTCAAACACACCGCCGAAGTCGGTTTCATACTTATATGTGCCCTGATATTTCACCATTTCATTATAATAAGACTGAACATCTTCAAAGCTGGTTTCGTGCTTACAGCCTCCCACCAGCAAAACCAACAAAAACACCATCAGTTTTTTATTCATATTGACCTCACAACTATATTTTTTCTTTAAATTCTATGCAAAAAGTTGGAAAAATATATTCCATTTGTATGATTTTTAGTGTATAATTATAGACGGACGGCGGTTTGAGAAATGAAGTATACCTATCGGTGTTCTTTGCAGAACAATCGTAGGGGCGGGGTTGCCCCGCCCGCGGGAGGCGGAACGCCTCCCCTACATATATTCATCACACTTTCGTCTGTGCAACAAAAATCAATTATAAAATATATAAGAGGTGTATTATGTTAAAATTTGCAGAATTCCCTTATGTTCGTCCTGACATCGAAGCTATCGTAGCAAAGCTCGGCGGTCTCACAGCTGACCTCAAGGCAGCTGACACAGCTGAAAAGGCTCTTGACGCTATCCGCGGCTACCGTGATGTTCTCATCGACTACATGAGCATGAGAAGCATCGCAACAACACGCTACAACATCAACACACGCGACCCTTACTACCTCGAAGAAAACAAGTTCTTCAACAAGTTCGGTCCTGTTGTTGACAAGGCTATGGTTGAATTCGGCGAAGCTATCCTCGCCTGCAACTTCATCCCTGAAATCAAGGCTGAATTCGGTGACATCTTCATCACAAACATCCAGTTCAAGGCTAAGAGCATGACTGCTGACGTTATCGAACTCATGCAGGAAGAAAACGCTCTCAACGCAAAGTATCAGGAATTCAACGCAACAGCTCAGATTCCATTTGACGGCAAGATTCTCACAGTTCCAGATATCAACGTTCTCATGGCTTCTGACGACAGGGAAACACGTAAGGCTGCTTACCAGGCTCTCTCCGATTTCTATGTAAAGAACGGCGAATTCTATGACAGCGTTTACGATGCTCTCGTAAAGAACCGCACAGAACAGGCTAAGAGAATGGGCCTCAAGAACTACACAGAACTGGGCTACATCCGCAGAAACCGTAACTGCTTCACACCAGCTGACGTTGATGTATTCCGCAAGCAGATCGCTGAAGATATCGTTCCTGCTATCATGAAGGCAAAGCAGATGCACCTTGAAAGAATCGGCCAGCCAGCAGGCAAGATCAAGATTTACGATAACGACTTCTACTTTGCAGACGGCAATCCTAAGACATTCGAAAGCGCAGACGATATGATGGCTGCTGCTGTTGAAGTTTTCAGAGAACTCTCCCCTGAAACAAGAGACTACATCAACCTCATGGAAGAAGGCAAGTACTACGATGCTCCTTCCCGTGAAGGCAAGAAGGTTGGCGCATACTGCACAGGCATCCCAGCTCACAAGGCTCCATTCGTATTCCTCAACTACGCAGGTTCTGCTGCTGATGTTACAACAACATTCCACGAATTCGGCCACGGCTTCAACGTATTCTTCGGCAGAGAAAATCCTAACACAGTTCTCAACAACTCCACTCTTGATATCGCTGAAATCCACTCCATGACAATGGAATTTATGACAGAAGGCGGTCTCCACAAGTTCTTCAAGAGCGAAGAAGATGTTGCAAAGCAGAAGCTTTCCCACCTTGAACACTGCCTCACATTCCTTGCATACGGCACAATGGTTGACCACTTCCAGCACATCGTTTACGATAACCCTGAACTCACACCAGCTCAGCGTAACGAAGAATGGCGCAAGCTTGAAAATATCTACCGTCCATTCATGGACTTCGATAACATCGAATACTACGAAACAGGCCGCACATGGCAGCGCCAGCAGCACCTCTTCTCCGCACCATTCTACTACATCGACTATGTTCTCGCTCAGACAATCGCATTCCAGTTCTGGGCAATCGGCACAGAAGACTTTGAAAAGTCCTTCCGTATGTATGTTGACCTCACAAAGAAGGGCGGCAAGTACACATTCGTTGACCTCGTTCGTCAGACAGGTCTCCGTGTTCCATTTGAAGAAGGCTCCCTCAAGTTCATCGCTGAAAAGGTCATGGCAGAACTCAACAAGTAATTTCAATTACATAAAAAGACAGTCCGTAAGGGCTGTCTTTTTTAATTATATCATTCTGAATACAGTGAGATTTTTCCTTTCAGGCTGATTAGCCTTGTAGGGTGCGACGCCCTCGGCGCACCGCAGCCTTCTCCTTGAGGAGAAGGTGTCACACATTGTGTGACGGATGAGGTGTCCTGATTTCAATTTAATTAAGCCAAATTTTTCTCAGTTGAGCGCAAGGCTCGGGAGGTCTATTTGTAGGGGCGTGGTTACCCCGTCCGCGGGAGGCGAAACGCCTCCCCTACATTTTATTGTATTATTCATCGTAATATATAAATTAACAATAAAAAAGACCTCAGATGAGGTCTTTTTTATATTATCGACTATTCGCCGAATGCTCTTGCGAGGAATGTTACGATCTGAGCGCGTGTGCAAACCATCTTTGGAGAAAGTGTGCTTTCGCTTGTACCTGTCATAACGCCTTCGCCGACTGCCCACTGCATAGCAGGGATTGCCCATTCGCCTATATCAAAAGCGTCGTCATAGGAGAGGATATTTGTGTCTTCGCCTACAGAAACATCCTTGCCAAGGCTTACTGCTGTGCGATAGAGGAATGTGACGATCTGTTCGCGTGTGCAAACTTCATCCGGAGCAAATTCTGTTTCGGAAACGCCCTTTGTGATGCCGTTATTTACTGCCCAGAGAACTGCATCATAATAGTATGCATCTTCTGCTATGTCAGCAAATGGCATATCGCCCTTTACAGCAGGAGAGCCCGCTGCACGATAAAGGAATGTTACAGCCTGTGCGCGTGTGCATTCCATATCAGGGGAGAATGTTGTTTCAGTTGTGCCTGTTGTGACGCCGTTTTCAACAGCCCACTTTACTGCGTCAAAGAAGTAGTCGCCTTCCTTTACATCTGTAAATGGATTTACATATTCAGGAACTGCAGGCTTGGATGGAGCCATAGAGCCTCCGCCACCGCCGCTTGGTACATTCTTGCGATATGTTGCAGTTACTTCAACATTTTCAGATGGCATTGCAAATGTAGTTTCAGCCTTATTTGCATCTGCAAGTGTTACTGTGCCAACATTTACTTCCCAGCCTGCAAATGTGTAGCCGGACTTTTCATCTGCCTTGATAGTTACAGTTGTGCCTACTTCGTAGATGCCACCTCCTGTACCTTCATTTACAACAACAGATGGGCTACCGCTTACAAAGATTGCGTAGTTGGAGAAGTGATTTGTCTTGAATGTAACCTGCTTTGTTTCAGCATTGTAAGTTGCACGTACATAGGATACGTTACCGTCATCGGAAACATAGCTTACAACGATGTACTTTCCTTCAGGAACTTCACCTTCATAAGGCACTGTAACTTCAACATTGCCGCCAAGCTGATGGAGTTCTGTTTCAGTACCGTCTGCGTGAGTGATAACGAGGGAAACTTCAACGATAACTGCATCCTGAGTGATAGCATCAAGAGCCGCCTGCTGCTTTTCGTTAAGTTCATTCTTTTCGATAGCTTCAAGCTTTACAGCGATAGTATCTTCGCCGCTCTTTACGTTTTCAGCAACTGTATCGACAACTGCTTCGCTCATGCTGATGGAAGAATCTTCTGTGTTGATAACAAGACCATCTGTCTTTTCGCTCTTGCTGATGGCATCGACAAAGTCGCCAGGGATTTCAAGTTCTGTAACGTCCTTGACGCCGCCGAGTTCAACAGTGACTTCACCCTCTGTATTTTCGATGATTTCATCGAGTTCTTCAGGTGTTACAACGATTTCAGCCTTTTCACCTTCAACATTTACTTCGATATTTGTATCGCCTACAACAATGCTGCGGTTTACAACGAGAGTTGCTGTTGTGTATGCATCATTTACTGCGATATTATCGGAGGAAACGAGAGAAGCGCGGACTTCGTATTCGCCTGCTGCAAGAGTTTCAGTGAGTGTTTCAACCCATTCTTCACCAATCTTGTATTCAACCTTGATAACCGCAGTTGCATCCTGTGGAGCAATAGCTGCTGTAACAGCTGTAACTTCCTTATCGAGCTGTTCGAGGTTGCCCAGTGTGATTGTGTAATCAGATGCCTTATTTACTGTAAGAGCACCCTTTTCAAATGTAATTTCGTAATTATCTGCTGTAAGGCCGGAAACGCTGATTTCATAAGTGCCAGCCTTGCCAAACTGTTCATAGTTATAAGCATAAACCGCTGTGCCCTTTACAACGTCAGCAGTTTCGCCATCGATAAGGCCTGTTGCTGTCCAGCCGGCATTTGCAGGAACTTCGCCATAAATAATAGCCTTGTCATTTGCCTTGATTGTAAGCGGAGCCTTATTTACGATGAGCTTATAGCTTGCAGATGTTTCGATGTACTTGCCAGGAACTGCAGGGGCAGTTGCGATAATTTCACATTCGCCTGCGCCTACAATAGTTGCCTTGCCGTTTGCATCGACAGTTGCAACAGATTCATCGGAAGAAGAGTATGTGAGTTCAGCGCCATCCTCAGAATTGTTGTATGCGGAGTTCTGTACAGACTTGAATTCACCGTATGTGATTGTAATGGATTCATCAGGGAACCAGTAAACATCCTGTGCTGTAAGAGCAGGAATGTTTGTCTGAGCCTTGATTACGTAGCCACAGATTTCACAGTGTGAACCTTCTGTCTTACCTTCAGTTGTTTCTGTTGGTGGAACAGCTTCGTCAATTACAACAGTATGTTCTGCTTCTTCCTTGCCTGTGCAGCCATCAACTGTACATTCCTTCCAATGATGTGTTTCGTTTGTCTGCCATTCTGTTGGGAATGTATGCTCACCGGCATATTTTACGATATAGCCACATTCACAAACGCTGTCAACGTCACAAATCTTGTTGTCAGAAGAATGATTTTCAACTTCATTAGTAGCTGTACATTCAGGATTTGTGCACTTGAACCAGTGCTGCTTATCATTCTTTGAGTATGCATCGCTCCATTCATGCTCATTTGTTGCAGGAACAGATTCTGTCTTTGTTGCGCCGCAGACAGTACATGTATATGTCTTTACACCTTCTTCACAGCAAGTTGCCTCTGTTGTAACTTCGCCGTCATTATAGCTGTGGTTGCCTGTTGCAGAGATGACATCTGTCTTTGTTTCTCCGCAAAGTGTACATGTAAATGTCTTTACGCCAGCCTCTCCGCAAGTTGCCTCTGTTGTAACTTCGCCCTCATTCCACTGATGTTCACACTTTGTAAAGCATGGCTTCCAGCCGGATACATCAGTCAATGTGACAGAAGCTGTTGTAGCATCAAAAGCAAGCTCGGAATCAGTATCAGTTGTCTGAACATCCTGAGAAATTGTGAACACAATGTACTTGCTGTCTTCTGTAAGATCATTTATATACTCAGCATCCAATGTTGCTATTGAATCTGCAGTATCGCCATCGAACTTATACTCGCTGAAGTAAATATACTGGTTGCAGTAAAGAAGATCTTCGTTTTCATCAATCATGATCACGCCGTCCGGCTTGCCTGCAAGACCTGTCAGCTTTACTGTGTATGTATCACTTCCTTCTTCCTGAGTGATACTTGTAATCTTTGCAGGTGCGTTTTCATCTGTTTCACGATTGATAGTAAGGTCAAAATCGAAGTTGCTTACCGCATCTGTATAACCGCTTTTTGCAACTGTTGTAAAGCGAAGCTTTGTATAATGTCCAGCAGGAACACTGTGCTGAATGGAATTATAAGTTGTGTAGAAATTGCCGTTACCACCATCAGTTACAATGCCCATGTTATCCATAATGGTTACCCAATTTTCACCATCTGTGGATATTTCAGCCTTGACATAATCTGCATTTTCAAAAGCTTCTTCTGTGTTTTCTGCGTATCTGTAAACCACACGAAGACCGCCATTGGAGAAGAATGCCTCTGCAACTGCAGGAACTGTATTTTCAGGTTCTTCAGGAGTTACACCGTAAGCCAGAATTAGGCTAGCTTCGGATTCTTCTGAATGACGAGCTTTTTCCACGTTGGCAGATTCAGCCTGTACGATAAAGTAATAGTAACCGTTGCCATACTTAGTCATCAAATGCTGATGATATGGGAAAATAGGGAACTCGCCATTATATTCGGAGCTCTCTTCACCACTCCAGCCTGTTGCACCGACGCGTTTCCAGCTTGCATCTTCGCCGTCTGTTTCAGAGTACCATACTTCAACAGAGCCACCGCCAAGATTTTCATCATCAATTGGTGTCCATGTTGCTACAGGATTGCCGTCTGCATCAGTCTTCCAGGCAAGGCCTGTAGGTGTTTCAATCTGTGCATCCGGTCTTGTATAATCCCAGATACCTGATGTTGCAACATCACTTGCTATGGAAGTTGTATCGGTATCGTTAGGACAAGCCTGTACTGTAAAATAATACTGACCAGATTCGAGATTATTGCCATAAGTGTTAATAAAGTCTGTTAAGACGAAATATGGTTCATTTGCATTATTCGAGCCTGAATACCAGCCGAATTCTCTTACAAGAGTATCTGTTTCACCCTTCTTGTAAACAGAAATTGTATACCATGGCTCGTACTGCATATCAGCTGCGTTTTCCTTGAAGGAAATTGCGCCAGGATAATCGTATGTTTCAGTATCATCGTTTGTCCATACCTTGCCCCATGTAAGTTCTGTAGGAGCTGCAAACTTTCCTTCTTCAGGAGTTACACCCTTTGCATAAACAGGGCTGAGAGCAGACCAGTCGGAAGAAAGAACAGTTTCCGCATCGGTTGTTACACTCTTCACCTTGAAGTAATAGTAACCGTCAGGTCTGTTGTTCTGGCTCATCCAGCTGTATACATCAAAGCTTGTATAGTTGCTGTCCTGCTTTGTATAGCTTACATAGTTAGCTACCAGTGTCATATCGTCTGTGCTTGTAGCACTGCCATTGTCTTCTGAATAGAAAGCCTGAATATGGTAACCACCCGCATTTTCGACTTCATTCCAGTTTGCAACAACAGTATCTGTCCAGCTAAGGTCAGATGGAGCGGCAAGCTTATTTTCTGCCTTTGTGAAATCCAGTACTTCGGATTTTACAATGTCACTTGCTTCAGTTGTGTCATCACCGAGAGTCTGGACTGTGAAATAATATTCGCCATTTTCTTTGTTTTCCAGTTCGCTGAGAGCAAAGTCATGGCTGGAAACATATTCACGCGCTGAAGATGCATACCAGTTATAAGTTGTGCTCCAGATAACTTCGTCATCCTTATATACGTCGATAGCGAATTTCTGATCTTTGGACATATCGCCTATCTGCCAGGAAATGCTTCCCGTATAATCAAAATAGCTGTTTTCGCTAAATGGATAGTAGAATTTCTTGTTCCATGTGGCATTCTTCGGCGCTGTAGCCTTTGCAGTCTCTTCGCCTGAGCCTGCACCGCCGTTTACATGGATTACATTGGAGTATACATTATTACCTGTTGTATAAAGATTCTTTGGCTCTACGCAAAGACGGAGGTCATAGCTGCCATTAAGGAAGAAATCCCCCTTGCCCGGATCAAACTGTTCGCGTGATGACCAGCCTGGGTAGAAATCATATCGGTTGCTGCCCCACGCATAGTCCTTTGTCCATGTTGTGCCGTCAGTGGAGTATTCCCATATACCGCCAATGTAGTAGATAGGATATTCCACACCATCGCTATATGTAGCCTTGCCATAGAAACGTGTGTTAGCATCAACTGTTACATTTTCAGGAGCAGGTGTCGTAAAATCATGTTCCATGTAAAGTGTAACATTTTCTACAGATGGCAATTTTTCAGGAACTTCTTCAAGTTCAACAACCACCGTTGTGTCCTTAGTAATTGTTGTAGCGAGCCCACCGTAGCCGCCGTTTACAAAACCATCCGTCCGATCGTCATCGTTCATAGTTACAGATTTGATTCTGTAGCCATCTGCGATATTTACGATTTCATATGCAAGATATGTACCGGATGCAACTCTGTCACCCGAATAGTATTTAGGGTTATCAGTATTAGCCTTGACTGCGTACATATCGCAAAGTTCATCAGGGAACTGAAAAGTCAGGAGACAGCCTTCCTGTGTTTCGCCGGAGCCTGTACCTGCAGGGATTATTTCATTCCATCCGGATACATCTGTAAATGTATATGTTCTATATCCCTGATTGCCTGTTATAGCATACTGATAAACAATGTAATTTGTCTTACTATCAACAGTATTTGAGGAAAATATGTGTGTTTCACCTGTTGCCTTTACATAAAGCGGCTCAAGCAGCTTGTTTGATGTAAAGTTCTTTTCAGCCTGATTGTAGATTATATATTCGTTACCACTAGTCAGTCCAGAAAGAGTTATATCATACGCGTCGCCATTTTCTACATAAGATACAGTAACTGGCTTTGTACTGTCCTCTTTCCATACAGCTGTTGTAATACCCCAATCCTGCATGTAGATGCTGTTTTCTTTACCTGATTCTGCTGTAGCAACAGTTGTTGCTTTCCAACACGATATAGTACCCTGGAGACCTGCATAAGGAAGTGTCTTCCAGTATTCAACACCTGAGTCAGATGGTCTGAATTTACCAAATGTCTTCCATGATTCACCATTATCCTGGGAATATTCAAGCAGAAGATGCTCTATCTCACTATTATCATCAATACCATTCCAATACAATTTTGTGTCACTTGTATTGATATTTGTGACAGCAGGCACCATATCAGCAGTCTCACCTGAACCTGTAGCAATGATTTCAACCTTTGTGCCTCCGCAGTTTTCGCAGGTGTATGTCACGGAACCGTCTGCGGTGGAAGATACTTCGTTCTTTACAACACCACCATCCCATTCATGAGCACAGTCGGTATGATTTACTTCGATAGGTGCAGACCACACTTCGCTATCTGCCTGACTATAGCCTGTTTTACCGACTGCAAGCACCTTGATGTAATAGTCCTGCAAGGTTTCGAAGTCAATAACAGGATTGTTGTCTGTACTTTCGTGACCTGACCAGCCAACATTAAAATCATTGTTGCAGCCCCAACTATCTATTCTTTTATAGTTGGAACCATCCAATGAATAATACCAGTATGTTCCTGCATGATATGTAGGAATACTTTCTGTGTCAAATGTTACTTTTGATTTAAGGTATGGAATAGTACTTCCATCCAAAAAGTTTACACTTGTAAGAGGATTGCCTTCTCCGGTGCCATCGTAAACATTTACACCTGTAATTTCAGGTAATACTGACGGTATTTCTTCCAATTCTACACTGATTTCCAATGTAGAATCAAAGCTTCTTGCTATACCGCCATATCCGCCATCAATAAAAGATTCGGACCAGTCTTCGCCATTCATTGAAACTGACTTGATACGATATCCCTGTGCAATATTCTTGATTTCAAAAATCGCAGATGCATATCCATCAACTGCAATAGCCGATCCACCATTTTCAATAATCGCATAGCCTTCTGCACTTTCCTGATTGATATCATATACAATGAAATCACAAAGTTCATCATTATATGCGATTTTGACCTGATAGCTGTCCGCCGCAAAAGCCTGCATTGGCAGCATGCCGATGACCATTACGATTGCCATCAGCAAACTACAAATTCTTCTTTTCATTTTTGTTTTCCTTTCTTTATAGATTTTTATATATCAACAGGTGTTCTGAGCCTGTAATATATCTTACAATATTGTCCGCAGTTTTTTATATGCCCGCTGCAGACGTTTTTTGACCGTTTCGTAATTCATTTCCATCATTTCGGCTATCTGCCTTACAGTGTAGCCTTCATAATATCTCAGCTCGACTATTTTTCTGTCCTGCCCGGAAAGTTTTTCCATTGCTTCATTGAGAAGCTCTCTGTCCTCCCATCGGCTGAGCTCATCGACAGCAGGGGCTTCCATCCCATGCTCTGTCAGCACGATAAGATTATTTTCGTGAAACTTATGTATCGCCTTGCGGTCGGCAATCGCTGTAAGATAAGCCTTGAGTGTCCCCTTATCCGCATCAAACTTATCTCTCTGCAGATAAAAATCCTCAAGTGTATCACTTACGCAGTCGCTTATATCCGCCTTGCTCTGCAGCCGCTGCCCGACAGTATAATAAAGGCTTTCCCCGAAATGCTTTTCAAGCATTTTCATGCCTTCTGTCGGATTTGCATTGAGCAATTCTATCAGACTCTTGTCATTCATCCCCATCACTCCCTATATATTTTAATTGCGTGATTGGGAGAAAAAGGGGACACAATTTTTCAAAAATTTTAATTTTTTTACGCATACAAAAAGCGCCTCTGAAAATCAGAGACGCTTTTGATTATTCCACCTCAAATTCAATTGTAAAGGGATGTTTCCACTGATATCCCAATGAATAATAATTCAATGTGAGATCGACATAGTTTTCGCCGCCATAGATATATAATCGGCAGAATTCAGGCTTGTAATATTCCTTTCCGCTTTCAGGGTCTGTGGTATGCTCACAATGCATATCGCAATGACAGACGTTCACATTGGCGCTTTGTCCGTCCTTTGTTTTTTTCTCTAAACTCTGGACACCTTCCGGATCTGAAGCATTGAGGTTGAACCACACAAGCTTGCGGTCTTCATTTTTATTTTCGATTTCATACTCCGCATCCCACCATACACATTCGCTGTACAGCTCGTTTATCAGCTTTGTTATCTCATCGATATCAGGCACATACTCCCTGTGCTCAGAAACCTTGTAATCGGTGAGGCGGACAACAGCATCGTGGACATTGTATTCGGTACCAAGTGTGCCTCCGTCATTATCGAACCACACTCTTTGTGTTATGCTCTGGCCGATAAGGTCTTCTTTCAGCTGCTGATAGACAAACGGCACATTGAGGGTGTATTTGCCCGGCTGGGCAGGACCGAAGTTCCATTCATAGAATTCGTAACCGCTGAACGGCGAATAGCCTTCGGCATAGCCCTCCATCACAGTGCCGTCCTCGGCTGTGACTGTGATTGTGCTGTCATCAGGCACATTTCCGTCCCACACACCCTTGCTGAGGTATGGCTGAATGACATAATCGCCTTCACTGAGAGGATAAACCGCAACGATAAGATTGCCATCCTCTATTCTTGGCATAGCCAGCAGACCGCCTTCATCTTCTGTCATGGAATAATAGCCCGCCTTTTCAAAGGAGATTTCACTTTCAGCCTTTTTCAGCTCGATATCAAGCTGTGCGCCGTCTTTCCATAAAATGGTGAGCGGAAGGGTATCGGATTTTTTATCAAAATCATCAGGCAGCTCACACGGAATGATATATCTTCGTTCTTCGTTGACATTCGTACCCTGCGTTCTGTCTATCGAACCCAAAAACACAAGTTCATCTGAAACTTCTGAATAGCTGACCTTCACGCCCTGAATATCATCCATTTTGCCATAGAATTTGTTTTTGGAATAATATCCTTCTTTCAGCTTTTCCTCATCGAAACAAATTTCACAGTCGAGAGTGAGCTGATTGTTCATCCAATAGGCGTATGTAAAGGTGATATCGGCATAATGTGAACTTACAGATGCATCTTCCTCCAGTATATATGCCGGCAAGTCCGGGTTTTTGTTGATACCATAGCCCGGTACAATACCGAAATAACGGAGAATAAACCATACACAGCCTGTGAGAAGTGCAGCGAGAATTGCAAGAATAATGCCCAGAGTCATATACTTGCGCAGCTTTTTAAGGCTTCGCTGGTGGCGCTTCTTTACAGTTTCATAGGGTATATCAAGAGTTGCGGCAATTTCCTTTGCTGTCATACCCTCATAGTATTTCATGCGGATGATTTTTTCGTCCACAGTATCGAGCATATGGAGATATCTTTCGATATCCTCCTTCTGCTCAAAATCCGTTATCGGGTCATCAGCTGTTTCATCCATATACTCCGCTGTCTGGGGCTGACGAATGTTTTCGTGGTATTTTTTAATGGCAATGCGCTGCGCAATGATGACGAGGAAGTTTTTCAGACTTCCCTTGCTCTCGTCAAAATCATCCTTCGCCCTGAAAAACTCGGCGTATGCGTCGTTGACACATTCCTTAATGTCCTCAGGCTGGCTGATGTGATGAGATGCCACCGCCCACAGCAGACTGCCGTATTGTGTTATAATCTGCTCCATGCCCCTTTCAGGGTCGGAATTAAGCAGACCGATTATCTCTTTATCGCTCATAGCAAGACCTCCTTGCTTTTATGGTTTTCGATTATAGCACAAAGAAATTTTACTGTCAATACGGCACTTGACAAGTGATTTCGGGAGAGATATAATAATGGTGTTACAGTTGCATCTGCTCGTTCAATTCTTTGACGGGGAGTGCGCCCATAGGTTAGCTTAAACTAACCTATGTAAATCGATTACAGTTAGGAATAATATGACAAAATATAACAATAATTCATCATTTTTGACACAATCTGACGGCAGTATCGTCCACACGATACATTCGGGCACAGGCAAAAGCGAACGGCATGTTTTCGACGTTTTCCCCGGTGTCCGCCTGATTTACAACTCAATTCACACAGGGTGCTGCCCACTTGATGCCTTTGACAGTGACAGGCTCATCGTCATTCATCATTGCCGTGAGGGACGCCTTGAACAACAGACCGAGGATGGATTTTTCTATCTTATGCCGGGCGACCTGAGCATTTCCAACGGTTGTAAACCCAACGAACTTTACAGCTTTCCGCTGTCCCACTACCACGGAATATCAATAGTTATCGACCCTGAAAAGGCGCCGAAATGCTTTTCCTGTCTGCTCGACGATGTGGAGGTCCAGCCTGTGCGAATCGCCCGCAGGCTTTGCGGTGAAAAAGGCGTTTTTCTCATACGAAATGAGAGCTACATCGAGCATATTTTTTCCGAGCTTTATTCTGTACCTGAGAGCTACAAAAAGGGTTATCTCAAGGTGAAGATTTTAGAGCTTCTGCTTGTGCTCAGCGGCATTGAGCCTCAGGAAGCATCTCCTGCTTCCCTTTCGTCAACTCAGGCTTCGGTTGCCAAAATGGCGGCGGCATATCTGGCGCAAAATCTTGACAGCCGCATCACCGTTGCTGACCTTGCTGAGACGTTTCACATCTCTCAGAGTCATCTGCAGAAGGCTTTCAAGGGTGTTTACGGTATGCCGATTTTCTCATACGTCCGTGTGCTGAGAATGCAGGCGGCGGCTGTTCAGCTTATAAGCACCGAGCTTTCTGTTCTCGACATTGCAGGCAGCTTCGGCTATGACAATGCAAGCAAGTTTTCGTCGGCATTTAAAGATATTATGGGAGAAACTCCTCTCGAATACCGCAAAAATCACAGACGATAGTTTTGGAGCATTTTTGTATATTTTCGGAGCGGAAATGCTCGCTCTTTTGCTCTATAATATAGCCATGATCTCGATGAGAGATCAATAAATAAGCAAATCAGTTAGGTTAAACTAATCAAGAAAGGCAGATATATTACAATGAGCAAAATCGCAGTAGTATACTGGAGCGGCACAGGCAACACAGAAGCTATGGCAAAGGCTGTGCTGGACGGTATCAGAGAAAACGGCGGCGAAGGTGTAATGATGACTTCCGCCGAGTTCAATTCGTCCATGATGGATGATTTTGACGCAATCGCATTCGGCTGTCCTTCAATGGGAGCTGAAACGCTTGAAGATAGTGAGTTCGAGCCAATGTTCAACGCTTGTGAAAGCAAGCTGAACGGCAAGAAAATCGGTCTTTTCGGCTCATACGGCTGGGGCGACGGAGAATGGATGAGAAATTGGGCTGAGCAGTGTAAAAATGACGGCGCTGTTATGCCTCACGATTTCGTAATCTGCTGTCAGGCACCTGACGCAGACGGTGTTGAGATATGTAAATCTCTCGGCAAGGCACTTATTTAATTTTACAAATTTAGCAGACACAAATAACTCCATTAAAAATTTTATAGCACATTATCTCAGTTTCTGCGGGGCTGCACACCCTCGGAAACACCCTTTTTGATTAAATTGTACATAGTTATCTCTCGCTTTTTACATTTTCTCACCATGAAGCTGGCTTCATGGGGACCCCATTTATTAAATACTCGCTGGCCGAAATAAATTCGTCCGCTCGGTACGGCGGTACTCACCGCCGGTCGGACACTCGGTCCTCCGGGTATGTAAGTCATTGACTTACTGCATAGTTATCTCTCGCTTTTTACATACCCTGATAAAAAGTCCATCCGACAGCAGACCGGATGGATTTTTTATTTTTTTCAAAATATTTGTCCCATTTTTGCCTTGTCGATGGTCTTATATATAAAGACACAAAGGAGGCGATTTTATGAAGCGAATTATCACTTGTATACTGGCAATAACTTTCCTTTTTATTCTGTTTTACGCGCCGATTTACATCCCGAATGAGGAGTTTATGATTGATATAACCTCGGCACATTTGGCAGGGCAATATTATGACGAATACCTGACAGAGGAAGAACTTCTGCTTATTGAAAAATGGCTGCCGAGTTTAAGACCTCATATCAAAGCCGGCATTGATGTAGGGGAAGACCCCGGTGTCAGCTATATAAAGCTTTATGTTGAAGCAGGTGAAAAATATATGCAGTTAACTGTGCCTGCGTTTTATGTGTTTGATGTCCCTGATTTTTCAATTCCGACAAGGGTTTCCCATGCTTCACGCTATGAATACGTTTCACAAAATCAGGACCTCACATGGGATGTGTATAATATGCTTCAGGAGGTTCACGCACGCAGGGAGGATAATTTCAAGAAGTTTCTGGAAATCAAAAAGGCGGCAAATTAGCCGCCTTTTTATTCAATAAACGCCGTTACACGGCTACACCTCATCCACCGCTAACGCGGTCCCCCTTCTCCTCAAGGAGAAGGCTATTGTTGGTCGTTTTATTCCGCTTTTATCCATTCGCCGCTTGTATTTTTCTCGAGCACAAGCCGCCAGCCGTCATAGCTGCGGAAGTATATCTTACTGCACTGTGCGCCCGGCTGAATGGTATAGACATTCTGCGCCCCAAGTGAGCTGTTGAGCCCGCCGAATGCCGAATAAAACTCAAGCTCGACCACAGTAGGGTCATCGGAAACATTTTCCATGCTTCGCACATAGCCTATCGAGCTTGCGACACCGACATGCATTGTGACAACGCCTGTGTGCTCGGTCACCGAATAATCGAGCATAAAAACATCGGTTCGCTTCATAAATCCCGTTATCACCATGTGGAAAATCATAAGGGCAACAATAATCACGACAGGCACCGAAACCCATCTGAAAACCCGCTTAACAAGCTTTTTCCGCTGTATCTCAGCCATGGAAATTGCATTTTCCACAGCTTCGTTGGCTTCTTCCTTAGTTATGGTTTCAGCCTCGTTTTTCTCCTGCTTCATCAGCTCATGCATCGTTATCCCCAAAGCCTCGGCAAGGGGCTCTATGGTATTTATATCCGGAAATCCCAGACCGCGCTCCCAACGGGAGACCGCCTTGTCTGTGACATGAATCTTCTCGGCAAGTTCAGCCTGAGTCATTCCTTTTTCCTTGCGTATATCAGCGACAAATGCGCCGAATTTCTTTGCGTCCATCTTATCACCTCTTGCCCTTATTATAGCGAAAAACCTGTAATTTTTCAACCGATTATGCCTTTAGCGGCAGATTTTTACGGGTAAACGAATCGTAGAGGGGGTATTTCAAGGGTGGAAAGATCCTTCACATTCGTTCAGGATGACATATAGTCAAAAGACCTCCCGATGTACCGGAAGGTCTTTTATGTTAATATTTTAATCTGCTGCTGTCGGGTGTTCAAACTGGCTCTGGTAAAGCTCCTTATAGAAGCCGCCCTTGGCGATAAGCTCATCGTGATTGCCAACTTCGACAATGTCGCCGTCACGCATAACGAGAATCATATCGGCATCTCGTATCGTCGACAGACGATGGGCGATGACAAAGCTTGTTCTGCCCTTCATTAAGTTAGCCATAGCCTTCTGAATGAGGATTTCGGTACGGGTGTCGACGCTGGATGTCGCTTCATCGAGAATAAGAATCTTAGGGTCGGACAAAATCGCACGAGCGATTGTGAGAAGCTGTTTCTGTCCCTGTGAAATATTAGTTGCATCCTCGCCGAGAGTCATATTATAGCCGTCAGGGAGCGTCTTGACAAAGTGGTGCACCTGCGCCGCTTTAGCCGCATTTTTCACATCTTCATCGGTTGCATCAAGTCTGCCGTAGCGAATATTATCTGCAATAGTGCCGTTATACAGCCATGTGTCCTGAAGTACCATACCAAACATATCGCGCAGACCGTTGCGTGTGAAGTCACGAATATCCACACCGTCCACCTTGATGGAGCCGCTGTTTACATCGTAATAGCGCATAAGCAGCTTGACGATAGTCGTCTTGCCTGCGCCCGTCGGACCGACGATGGCAACCATCTTGCCCGGCTCGACCTTGATTGAAAAATCGTTGATAATGGTCTGGCCAGGGAGATAGCCGAAGTTTACATGGTCGAATGTAATTTCACCCTTGATATTTTCAAAATAATCCTTATGGACAATGTCATATGAATCGGCCTTATCTCTGACTTCTTCCTCTTCGTCAAGGAATTCAAAGACACGCTCGGCGGCTGCAGCTGTGCTCTGGAGCACATTGGAAATATTGGCAATCTGCTGGATAGGCTGTGTGAAGTTACGCATATACTGGGTGAATGCCTGAATATCACCAAGACCGATTTTGCCTGCGATAGTCAGCGCACTGCCCACGATACAGATAAGCACATAGCCGATATTGCCCAAAAGCTTCGTAAGCGGCATCATAATACCGCTGTAAAACTGGCTTTTCCAGTTGGCTTCGTAGAGATTATCGAGAATTTCTTCAAACTGAGCCTGGCTTTCATCTTCACGATTGAAAGCTTTTACAACCACATGGCCAGAAAACATTTCTTCAACATGGCCGTTTGCCTGGCCGAGATATTTCTGTCTGCCGATAAAGTGCGGCTGGCTCAGCTTTACAACTTTTTTAGTTATGATAAGGGTAAACGGCAGGGTTGCAAAGGCGATAAGTGTCATAATCGGGCTGATTGTCAGCATCATAATGACAACACCTATAAGGGTTGTGACACTTGTTATAACCTGCACGATGCTCTGATTGAGATTGCCGCTGACAGTTTCAACGTCGTTTGTGATACGGCTTAAAACCTCGCCGCTCTGCACTCTGTCAAAATATCCAAGAGGCATACGGTTGATTTTTTCGGAGATGTCCTTGCGCAAGCCGTATGTCACCTTATTTGTAACACCTGTCATAATAAAGCTTTGCAGATATCGCATAAGCGCCGAAACGACATAGAGGATAAGCAAAGTTATAATGACATTGAGGATATAATCGAAGTCGATACCGCCTGTGCCTGCGATTGATGCAGCAAAGCCGCGGGCAATTTCTGTTGTGGCAAGACCGGAAATTTTCGGACCTATCGTATTGAAAACCGTACTTAAAACGGCACAAATACAGACGACAAATATGCTGAGCCACTGTCCTTTAAGCTTTTTAACCAGCTTTTTAAGCGAGCCTTTAAGGTCTTTCGCCTTTTCGCCCGGCATCATTCTGCCAGCAGGACCGCCTCTGCCCCTGCCCGAGCCCGGACCGCCGAATGGGGAGCCGCCTGAAGGTTGCGATTGTCTTTTGTTTTCACTCATATTTCAAGCTCCTCCTTACTCAGCTGGGATTCTGCGATTTCACGATATGTTTCACAATTCTTTAACAACTCACGGTGTTTACCTACACCTGCGATTTCGCCGTCATTGAGAACGATTATCTTATCGGCATTCATAATAGTACTGATGCGCTGAGCGACGATAATGACCGTAGCTCCGCCTGTATATTCGTTAAGCGCCTTGCGCAGCTTGGCATCTGTTTTGAAGTCGAGAGCCGAGAAGCTGTCGTCGAAAATATAGACAGGAGGCTTTTTCACAAGAGCTCGCGCAATAGACAGGCGCTGACGCTGTCCGCCCGAAACATTTGTGCCGCCCTGGCTGATTTCAGATTCGATTCCGTCTTCCTTTTCCGATACAAACTCGGTTGCCTGCGCCACATCGAGGGCTTCCATAAGAGCCTCTTTTACAGCGTGTTCACCGCCGAAACGGAGATTTGATTCGATGGTGCCGCTGAAAAGTACGCCCTTCTGCGGCACAAAGCCGATATTATCACGCAGGTCTGTCTGCTTAAGCTGTCTTATATCCACGCCGTCAAAGGTGATTCTGCCGCCTGTGACATCGAAAAATCTCGGAATAAGATTGATGAGCGTCGATTTGCCCGAGCCTGTCGAGCCGATAATTGCAGTTGTCTTGCCTGCTTCGGCTGTGAAATTGATGCGCTCAAGGGTATCGCTTTCAGCACCTTCATAGCGGAAGGAAACATTGTCGAAAACGATTTCGCCCTTTGGCTTTTCAGGCAGGCTGACAGGATTTGCCACATCCCTGATTTTGATTTCTGTATCCATAACCTCCTGAATACGGTTTGCCGAAACAAGGGCACGCGGGATATTCATAAACATCATGCTTACAAAGAGGAAGCTCATAATTACTTCCATCGCATATGACATAAACGCCATCATATCGCCCACAGGCATTGCGCCCATGGCCACCTTGTGGGAGCCTATCCAGATTATGGTCAGCGTTGCAAAGTTCATAATGAGATTCATTGCAGGCATAAGCAGGTTGACAACACGATTGACAAAAAGATTATTCTCTGTCAGTTCCTTATTCGCTTTGTCAAAACGCTTTTCTTCAAAGTCCTGAGTGCCGAATGCACGGATGACAAGCATACCGTTTAAGTTTTCTCTTGTGACAAGGTTGAGCTTATCCACAAGTGTCTGCATCATCTTGAATCGCGGCATTGCGATGCTGAAAAGCACGGCAATGAGACCGAGAAGGCAGATTACCGCAAGGGCAATAATCCAGCTCATGGAAACCGCCTTTCTCAGCGCCATAACAATAGCGCCGATGCCCATTACAGGGGCAAAAAGCATCATACGAAGGCCCATTGTGACTATCATCTGAAGCTGACCGACGTCATTGGTTGTTCTTGTGATAAGAGAAGCTGTGGAAAACTTATTTATCTCCTGGGAGGAGAAATTTGTGACCTTATTGAATATATCCTTACGCATATTGCGCGCAACACCTGCACCGACGCGGCTGGAAATATAGCCGCATCCTATTGTACAGGCAACATTGAGGGCGCTGAGCGCAAGCATTGCAAGACCTGCTTTTACGATAAAACCATTCTGGATTCCGCTGAGGTCTGCGCCGAAGCTTTCATAAATGCCCTTTATGAAAACTGTGGAAATGCTGCTCATCAAAGTTTCCTGGGCATCCTCTGCAGCCGCCATAAGTTCGTTTACCTCGTTATCGGAAAAGTTAAAGAAGTTCTTATACTCAATAAGTATCGACGGGTCGATTTTCTGGTTTGTGTCATTAGGGTCTATCGCAAGAAGGTCGTTACGGGAATAGACTTCATAGATACAATAGGCGCTTTTTGCAAAGGCTTTTTCCAAGGCATCAAGCTCTTTTTTGCTCAATCCATCAGAAATAACCAATGCATTTTCCGGTGCTTCAGGATATTTTTTGAGGATTTCGTCCTTATTTTCCAAAGCCCCCAACGGGATATAATTGTGCGTAAAAAGCTCCCTGTCCTCTCTGCTCATGTATCTCGCGAAAATTTCAAGCGTCCTTACCGGAAGGATTTCAGGATATGTCTGCTCAATACCGCCCTTCTGCAGGCCTGTGTTTACGATTCTCGACATATATTCCGGCAGCATAAGCTCTAAAATTGCCTGGCCACCAAGCAGCAATATACATACGATTGCTGCTGCGAGGAAAGGTCTGATGTATTTTTTAATCAGTTTCATCAATGCCCTCCATCATTTCCGCATTGGTCTCCTGTATGCACTTCACCAGTTTTTCAATGCGGGCTGTCGTTTCAATTATCTCATCTTCACCCAGTTTTTCGATAATTTTATCGATAAAACCTGTCATCTGGCTGTGGATATCGTCATGTACCTTTTCACCATCCTCTGTAAGATGGAAATAAACGATACGCTTATCCTTATCGTCAGGCGTTCTGTACACAAGGCCGTGTTCCTCGAGCGCAGAGATTTTCTGACTTATACTTGCCGGACTGCGGCTGCTGTTTTTAGCAAGGTCCTTGACAGTTGCACCTTTAGTGCCCGGATGTTCATCTGTGAACACCTTTATTCCTCTCAATGCAAAGTGCTGGGATTTATTGATCACAACATTCTTCGGTGTGACATCCATCCATCCTCTGTGAAGATCACGCATTGCTCTTACAAGCTTATCTCCTATTGTTGCCACTTTACTTGCTCCTTTCTATGATAAACAAATAGTGTTTGTTAAGCTACTTAAATATTGTATAACTTACAGGGTGATTTGTCAATAGGAAGTTAAAAAATTCACATATATATTATACTTTTGACATAAATCAAGTATTTTTTGAAAGGCAGGAGATTCTTCACATTCGTTCAGAATGACAAGTGTTTTCTGCTTCCACAGCTACACCCCTATTAAATCCGCAAAAATCCAGGACATGTGCATGGATTTTTGCACCTCTATCGGGCAAGTGTACGCATAGCGTACGCGCAGACCGATGCAGAATCAAACGCGTTTGAAGTGTCGAAAATACTTTTTCGACACTAAAAAAGCCACCCCTTACGGAGTGGCTTCATATTAACAGTAATTATTCAACTGTGTATGGGAGAAGTGCAATATGACGAGCTCTCTTGATAGCTTCTGTGAGCTGGCGCTGGTGCATAGCACATGTGCCTGTCATACGACGTGGAAGGATCTTAGCTCTTTCAGAGATATACTTACGGAGCTTTGCTGTATCCTTGTAATCGATAGCTTCAACCTTATCTACACAGAACTGGCATACCTTGCGACGACGTCTGTCACGCATGTTTGGACGTTCTGGACGGTCCTGGCGTTCTCTTGTTTCTTTTTCCATTTTCGCTGTTCCTCCTTAATTAGTTTAGAATGGCAGATTGCCATCATCTTCATCTTCGATCTCGCTGAAGGCATTGCCCGCAGAGAAATCAAAAGGTAACGCTTCGTCTCTTGGTGATGTGTTACCTGCAGTTCTCTTGCTGTCTGCAAAGTGAACTTCGTCTACAACAACTTCAACGCTCTTGCGCTTATTGCCGTTCTTATCTTCCCATGTTCTTGTCTGAAGTGCGCCGCAAACTACCATCTGCTGGCCCTTTGTGAAGTACTTGGAAATAAACTCAGCCTGCTGTCTCCATGCAACGATATCGATAAAATCTGTTTCGTTACGGTTGAAGCGGCGGTTTACTGCCAGGGAAAATGAACAAACTGCAACATTGCTTGGTGTGTGCTTAAGTTCTGGATCCGCAGTGATGCGGCCCATAAGAATTACCTTGTTAAGCATTTTTACACCTTACTTAGCGATTACGATAGAACGCATAACGCCTTCTGTGATGTTGTAAACACGGTTGAGTTCCTTAATGAAGCTTGGGTCTGCTTCGAACTCTACGAGTGTGTAGTAACCCTCTGTCTTGTAGTCGATTGTGTATGCAAGACGACGCTTACCCCAGTCAGCTACGTTAGTAACTGTGCCGTTTTCTGCGATCATTGTCTTGAACTTTTCGATTACGGAGTTCATCTGTTCTTCACCAAGTGTTACGTCAACAACGAAAATTGTTTCATACTTGCTTGTGAGCTTTGGCATTGTTCTTTACCTCCTTCTGGACTTTTGTCCTGTGTCATCCTACACAGGAAAGGATAGGCGTACGTTTTACGCCCATAACAGCTCATATTTTACAACACTTTTACCAATTTGTCAAGAGTTTTTTTGATTATTTTTACCAATTTGATTTTTTTATATTCAAGCTAAATTTTCCAGCCGCGAAAGATCCTTCGGCGATGCCTCAGGATGACATTTTCGTATTATACAACACGCTTTACAGCTAAAATCACACCGTCAAACTCACTTTTGTCCACAGTCTGTCCGCTATTCCAGCTTTTTGCCCAATCATCAGGCGAGATATATTCACAGACATCGAAGCCTGCAAAGTTGAGCATAGTCACCATTTCAATATATGAATAACTGCTCACCCCTTCGCCGCCTTTTTCGGCATAGTCGAGCACTATCGTGCTGCCTGATTTCACCATATCGGCAACGTGAATTAGTATCGATGAAAAAACCATCTGCGGCAGATGAAAGCTCATACCGAGGAAGTTGACAAAAGACAGAGTGTTTTTCGTAAAGCCTATCTCCTCCAGCTCTTTTATCCAGTACTTGTTCTTTGGCGGCGGGACTTCGATGACTTTTATCGAAATATCCTTCTTCCTACCCAGGATATTCGATGGATTTTTAAAGAGAAGATACTGCTGCACCCCTGTTTTTATGGCATTCTGCAGCATTTTCTGCTCGTATATATTTGAAAGCGGATTTGTGAATCTCGATATTTTCATTGGATTTCTCCTTATAGAATACTGATAATATCATACTATATTTCACAGAAAATAACAAGACCCGATATTATGCACAAAATATGCGTAGGCGAAAAAGTCTGTAGATTCTTCGGCTTTTCTCCAAAATTACACATAAAAAATATGAGGTCCGAAGACCTCATATTTTTATTTTAACTTATTCAGTTAATTTGTTATGTAATACTATACGTAACTATTATTCGTTAACGTATGCGTAGCAGTAAATATGGGAACCTGCTGGATTGATACGGATGCCTTCGAGATTCTGAGCCATAGCAACGATACACTGCTTGGAGTAGAGAGGCATAAATACCATATCTTCCATAACGAGCTTCTGAATGTCTCTGTAGATAGGTTCGCGGTCGCCTGTGATTGTCTGAGCGCCCTTGTCGATGAGTTCGTCCATTACTGGGTTGGAGTACCAGCCACGGTTACCTGTAGCACCACCGGATTCTGTGTGGAAGAGTGCGAGAGCTGTGGATGCTGGGTCGTAGGACATGGACCAGCCGAGAACGAAGAGGTCGTGATCCTTACCGGAGATGTGTTCGAGGTATGCGCCCCACTCCATGAGTGTGATTTCGAGTTCTACACCGATTGGAGCCCACTGAGTCTGGAGCATCTGAGCAACACGGGAACGTTCGTCGGAGTTAAGAGCGATGTTTGCCTTAAAGCCGTCTGGGTAGCCAGCTTCAGCCATCATTGCCTTTGCCTTTTCGATATCGTATTCGTACTTATAGATTTCGTTGTCGAAGAAGTCGCCGAGTGCGGACCAAGCTGTGTTGATTTCGATACCCTTACCTTCGATAACTACGTCGATGATGTCCTGCTTGTTTGTTGCGTGTGCAAGAGCCTGACGAACGAGCTTATTATCGAATGGAGCCTTTGTCATGTTCCAGCCAACATATGTCATGGAGGAGGAAACGTTTTCAACTGTCTTGATTGTATCGTCTGCGAGTACGCGGTCGATGTCAACTGGTGGAACTTCGTCGATCATATCAACGTCACCGGACTGGAGAGCGATTGTTCTGGAGGATTCTTCTGGAACTACCTTAAATGTAACTGTATCAGCAACAGCCTTTTCGCCCCAGTAACCGTCCCAACGTTCCATAACGAAGGAGTCGTTTACGTGCCATTCCTTAAGCTTCATAACGCCTGTACCGATTGGGAATTCGCCGTAGGACTTGCCTTCTGCTTCGTACTGTTCGAATGTTTCCTTATCGATGATGGAGAGCTGTGTACCTGCGAGGTTAGCGAGGAATGGAGCATATGGATACTGTGTTGTAACCTGAACATTGTAATCGTCGATGATTGTAACTTCGTCGATCATTTCAGCCATGAACTTAACCTTAGCTTCTACAGCTGCACGGTCAAGGGAGAACTTAACGTCTTCAGCGTTGAAGTCATTACCGTTGTGGAACTTAACGCCTTCGCGGAGCTTGAACTTATAAGTTACGTCGTCAACTACTTCATAGGATTCTGCGAGACATGGACCGATTTCACCTGTGTAAACGTCTCTGACGAGGAGAGAGTTGTAAAGGTGACGGAGAGCTGCAGAGGAGGATGTGTCGTTACCATCATGTGGGTCTGGTGTAACAACGTCGGATGCCTTTGCGATAACGATGTCCTTACGAACGTTTTCGGAAGGAGCTGCTGGTTCATTGGAGCCAGCTGCTGTTGTTGTGTCGCCTGCTGGAGCAGCTGTTGTTGTTTCTTCCTTGGAAGAACAGCCAGCGAGCATTGCGAACATCATTGCCATAACGAGTGTTAAAGCGAGGAGTCTGGATTTCTTCATGTTTTATTTTTCCTTTCTTTATTTTGCACGTTTCAGAATGTTTCATCTTTGCGTGTTACATTACTACACTTAAAAATTATGTATTCATCTCTTGTGCATATCCGTATTATAAACCCATGTTATGCTTTTGTCAACCACAATTTTAATATTTTTTTAAAATTTGCGGAAACCTTTTCAAGTTTTTTTGGAGCCATCTCACAAATTGTATAAAATCACCATACATTTTTTGTGCAATTTCGACATTGAACTTATTCTAACTTATATACAAAGACAGATTTTTCTTTAAAATTCGGACTTTCGCATAAAAATAATTCAAATTATCGCTATTTCAGATGCAATATTATGATAATTTATGTATCTTTTATTCTAACCTTTCTCTTTTTGACTTAATACTTTCTTAACTTTTCTCGTTTTCTTACTATATAATATATATTATTTAATTTTTGCTTTAATTTTCAATGCGTCAGGCACATAAAAAAATATGAGGTCCGAAGACCTCATATTTTTATTTTAACTTATTCAGTTAATTTGTTATGTATCACTATACGTAACTATTATTCGTTAACGTATGCGTAGCAGTACATATGGGAACCAGCTGGATTGATGCGGATACCTTCAAGGCCCTTAGCCATAGCAACGATACACTGCTTGGAGTAGAGAGGCATGAAGACCATATCGTCCATAACGAGTCTCTGGATTTCTCTGTAGATAGGTTCGCGGTCGCCGTCGATGAGCTGTGCGCCTTCGTCGATGAGCTTATCCATTTCTGGGTTGGAGTACCAGCCACGGTTACCTGTAGCACCACCGGATTCTGTGTGGAAGAGTGCGAGAGCTGTGGATGCTGGGTCGTAAGACATGGACCAGCCGAGAACGAAGAGGTCATGAGACTTACCGGAGATGTGTTCGAGGTATGCGCCCCACTCCATAAGTGTGATTTCAAGTTCTACACCGAGATCAGCCCACTGAGTCTGGAGAACCTGTGCAACACGGGAACGTTCGTCGGAGTTAAGAGCGATGTTTGCCTTAAAGCCGTCTGGGTAGCCAGCTTCAGCCATGAGAGCCTTTGCCTTTTCCATATCGTATTCGTACTTGAAGATTTCGTTATCATGGAAGTCACCAAGTGCGGACCAAGCTGTGTTGATTTCGATACCCTTACCTTCGATAACTACATCGATGATATCCTGCTTGTTTGTTGCGTGTGCAAGAGCCTTACGTACGCGAACATCGTCAAATGGCTTCTTTGTCATGTTCCAGCCAACATATGTCATGGAGGAGGAAACGTTTTCAATTGTCTTGATGGAGTCGTCTTCGAGAACGCGGTCGATGTCAACTGGTGGAACTTCGTCGATCATATCAACGTCACCGGACTGGAGAGCGATTGTTCTGGAGGATTCTTCTGGAACTACCTTGAATGTAACTGTGTCAGCAACTGCGATTTCACCCCAGAAGCCGTCCCAACGTTCCATTGTGCAGGAGTCGTTAACGTGCCAATCCTTGAGCTTCATAACGCCAGTACCGACTGGGAATTCGGAGTAGGACTTGCCTTCCTTTTCATACTGTTCGAATGTTTCCTTGTCGATGATGGATGTCTGGTTACCGGAAAGGTTTGCGAGGAATGGAGCACATGGATAAAGTGTCTTAACAACTACGTTGTAATCGTCAACGATTTCAACTGTGTCGATCATTTCAGCCATGAACTTAACCTTTGGCATTTCCTTTGCACGTTCAAGGGAGAACTTAACGTCTTCAGCGTTGAAGTCATTACCGTTGTGGAACTTAACGCCTTCACGGAGCTTGAACTTGTAAGTGAGATCGTCTACTACTTCGTATTCTTCAGCGAGACATGGCTGGAGTTCACCAGTTTCTGTCTTACGAACGAGGAGGGAGTTGTAGATGTGACGGAGAGCTGCTGCGGAGGATGTGTCGTTTACGTCGTGTGGGTCGAGACCAACAACGTCAGATGCCTTAGCGATAACGATGTCCTTACGTGCGTTATCTGCTGGAGCTGCTGGTTCATTGGAGCCAGCTGCTGTTGTTGTGTCGCCTGCTGGAGCTGCTGTTGTAGCTTCTTCCTTAGCACCGCAACCTGCGAGCATTGCGAACATCATTGCCATAACGAGTGTTAAAGCGAGGAGTCTGGATTTCTTCATGTTTTTATTTCCTTTCTTTATTTTGCACTTTTCTGAATACTTCATCTTTGCGTGTGGATTTTCGTACACATAAAAATTACATTCTTGTCTTGTGCATGACAGTATTATAACTTAGAGGTGTCGGTTTGTCAATGGGATTTTTAACATTTATTTAAGATTTTTCAACTTTTTTCCAAACTTTTTTGTATGTCATATGCATAAAGCATAGTTTTATTTCAATTTTATTGTGCAATTTTTACAATCTATTTTTAACAGATTTTCTGTCTGAATTCTTTTCCTTCCGAATACATTATATAATATTATATAAAATGTTCGATTTTTTAAATTTGCAAGAATTTTTCAAGAATTTTTTCCTAAAAAATATTATATTTTAGTCTTAATATTTTATTAATATTTAAATTTTTGCAAAATTTCTTATGTGCTCTGAATTTCCCGGTTTATTTTTCAGGTGTCCTTTATGCAGTACAACGAAAATAAGAATTTACATGAAATTATTTTTTATGCACATTGCATATCTTTTCTGCAATATAAAGCCATATAAGCCATTCTGTCTTCTGCCCCGCTAACTTCCCGCAAAAGACATAAAAATGGCGTACAGGCCTTAAAAACGGCCCATACGCCTAATCTTTCCTTAACATTTGCTTTCGCCTTACTATATTATATATGTACACGAAAAAACCGGGTGCACAAGGCACCCGGTTCGGAACTGATTATTCAGTTAATTTTCAGGTTAGTCAGAGAATACGTGAATTATTCTTCGATAACGTAACCATTAGCATAGTAACCGCCGCCACGCTTGTACCATTCGATACCTTCGAGGTTCTTGTTCATGCCGTAAACTGTGATCTGCTGGAGGAGTGGGATCCAAGGTGTTTCATCAGCCATGAGATCCTGGAGTTCGTGGTAAATAGCTTCGCGCTTTTCCTGATCCATTTCAACTGCACCTTCATCGATAAGTCTGTCGATTTCAGGGTTGTTGCACCATGCACGGTTACCGTTAGCACCGATTGTGGAGGAGTGGAAGTTCATTCTCATTGTTCTGTCCTGGTTAGTAGCATGGCCCCAGCCGAGCATGATGAGGTCGTGGTTACCATCGCAGTGTTCCATGAGTGCGCCGAATTCCATAAGTTCGATCTTGATGTCGATACCGATCTTTGCGCAGTCAGACTGGAGAATCTGAGCCATTCTGTTACGTTCGTCGGAAGATACACCGAGTTCGATTTCTCTGCCGAGACCGTCTGGGTAGCCAGCTTCAGCAAGGAGAGCCTTTGCCTTTTCGAGGTTAAATTCAACTGGGTTGGACTTCCAGAAAGGCATGATGTTAGGGAATGGGGATTCGCCTGGGAGAGCATAGCCTTCGTAAACAACTTCGATCATAGTTGCCTTGTCAGCTGCATGGTGGAGAGCCTGACGAACGAGCTTATTGTTCCAAGGTTCTCTGTTCTGGTTAGGAGCGATATAAACGATGGAGGAGCCAGGAACTTCCATTGTCTTGAGGTTTTCGTTTTCCATTACTCGAGCGATGTCGATGGAGTTAACACCTGCGAGCCAGTCAATTTCACCAGCTTCGAGAGCGATTGTACGGGATGTTGGTTCTGGGATAACGCGGATCTTGATGGATGTTGCAACAGGCTGACCTGCCCAGTGTTCATCAAAGCGCTTAAGCATTACGTAGTCGTTGATCTTCCATTCGTCAAGAACCATTGGACCTGTACCACAAGCTACCTGGTTGAGATCTTCTGGATGTTCCTTAGCGAACTTTTCGTTCTGGATATGGCAAGCACCTTCTGTAAGGTTTGTGAGGATAGCAGCAGATGGTTCCTTCATCTTGAGTGTAACTGTCATTGCATCGTTATCACAAAGAATTTCTTCAACAGAAACGAACATTGCCTTGGACTGAGCGATTTCATCCTTTGCGCGGTCGAAGGAGAACTTAACGTCGGATGGCTTAAGAATTTCGCCGTTGTGGAACTTAACGTTTTCACGGATCTTGAAAACGATTTCCATACCATCTTCACTTACTTCCCAGGATTCTGCAAGACCAGGAATGTACTGGGAGTCTGCATCAAGGTCGATAAGAGTATCGAATACCAAGTTGATAACTGTGTTGGAGTAGGAGTCTGTGGATTCTGGTGGGTCGAGTGTTACAACGTCAGCCATCTGACAGATAACAAGGTCTGTACGGATCTTCTTACCTTCTGTGGACTGAGTTGTGTCAGTACCAGCAGCTGTTGTTGTGTCGCCTGCTGGAGCAGCTGTTGTAGGTGTTTCTTCCTTAGCACAGCCTGCGAGCATAGCAAACATCATTACGAGTGCGAGCATCAAAGAAATAAATCTCTTCATACATTTTACCTCTCTATAATTTTTTTGCGGTTTTCCCGCTATTTGTTAAGAATTATAGTCCTCAAATTGTTAAATGTCAATAGTTTTTTAATAGTTAAAAAATAAACTTTTCAGCTATTTTTTATGCGGTTTCCATATTTTTTTCAAATAATCAGCAAAATTAACGAAAATCTTCACATTTTCTTAATTTTTTGCTCATATTTATAAGCTTTATAGATATATCCGATATTTCGGTCACTCGATTATGTTATCATGCAATATTTCTCCATTTTGTGTACTGTAAAACGGCATTTGCGCATAAAAAAGGCCTCCCTTTTCAGAGAAGCCTTTTTGTTGTTTAATTATTTTCTTTCTCTTTTGCCATCAGCTTTTTATTGACCTGACATCCCCAGAGGAAGATGCCTGCGCCGATAAGTCTTATAGCCGCGCTGAGATAGAGCGCCGCATAAATCGACCATGTCTGCTTGATGAATGTACCGACAAACGGCATAAAGGAGCTTGTAATCTGTGTAAGGCAGGTGAAAAGCGACATATAAAGTGTTCTGTTCTTTTCAGGAGCAACATAGATAAGCTCGTTGAAAACGAGGAAGATAACGCCGCCTGTGCCCGAGCCGACGACAAACTGGGCAAGAAGCAATGTGAACAATGTACCCGAAAGCGCATATACCACAGGAGAAATCGCCATAAGGAACATACATATTGCAAGGACGAAGTTGCTGCCGATTTTCTTGCTCAGCTTTATCCATAAGCCCATGGTCAGCACCTGTGTAATCTGGGAAGCTATATTGAAGTAGCCTATCCACGCCGCATTTGCGTTGAGGACATTGAGCTGATACATATTATAGAGAGGCCACGCCATCTGCCAGCCGAGATAGAAAACTATGACAGTTGCGCAGTAACGGCAGTACATAGGGTAGTTTTTCGCCTCTTTAAGGGCGGTAATCAGTCTTTTACCGAAGCTTTCGCCCACAACAGGAGGTGCAGACTCAAACTTAAATCGGCTGTACTGATAAATCTCCCATGTGCCTATGGCGAGAGTGAATATGAAAAGAATCTGGAAAAGTCCCACATCGGTTATCGGAAGCTTTTCATAAAGTGTAAGATATGTACCTAAAATGAAAGTCGCGCCGATTGTGAGAATGTTGTTGTACTTGTTTCGTCTGCCAATGACTTCGTTGAGCTTGTCTTTTGGGAAAACATCAGCCATAAGCGACTGATAGCCAATCTGCCACACCGATTCAAATGCGTTTCTCAGACCGACGAGAGCGGCAAGCGAGAAAGGCTGAATAATCCTCGGCAAAAATGGCACAATGGCGTAAAGCAGGAAAAATGCTCGCGAGCCGAAGCAGATGAGCAGGGTGGTTTTAAGCTTGTTTTTCGTACTGTCAATAATGACAGCGCCCGGAATAAGGGCGATAACCGCCACAATAGACGGCATTGCACTCAGCATAGCGAAATGGTAATCGCCGCCGCCCAGAGCTTTGAGATATGTGGCAAGATAGTTTGCCACCGCCACAACAAAGGCGCCCATAAGGCTGCCTGTTATGTTGAGTTTATAGTTTTTTTCAAGATGTTCGTTCATTTGCTATATAACACCTCTTTTAACTTTACTTTATATTTATACAGGATATAATAGACGCTGTTACACAGCTACACCCCTCCACCACCATTCGGTGGCGACGCGAAGCTAGTGCCGTTTACGGCACCCCCTCCCCGATAACGGGGTCCCCTGGCAGCCTGCTGTCTGGGGTAAAAAACAAGGTGAGGCATAAAAATTGTAGCTAAATTACAAGCCCAATGCCTTCATTGCATCGAGAGTGATCTGGCAGAGCTCGTCTACTGTGATGCCAAGCATTTCAGCGCCCTTTGTGATAACATCACGGGAGCAGCCTGCGGCAAAAGCAGGAGTCTTGAACTTCTTCATAACGCTCTTGAGCTCCATATCCTGGCAGGACTTACTTGGTCTCATACGAGCCGCTGCACCGATAAGGCCTGTAAGTTCATCTGTTGCAAAGAGATACTTTTCCATAATATGTGTCGGCTCGATGTCACAGCCTTCGTGGAGACCGAAGCAATGGCTTGCTGTGCTTCTGATGATGCCTTCATCAATATCGAGCTCACGCATCATTTCCTGGCTCTTGATACAATGCTGGTCTGGATAGAGTTCATAGTCGATGTCGTGGAGCATACCGACTACCTTCCAGTATTCAACCTTTTCAGGATCGTGCTTCTTTGCGATTTCACCGAGAACACCGGACACGATTTCACCGTGGGAAATGTGGAATGGTTCCTTGTTAAACTGCATGAGAATTTCTTTAGCCTGTTCGACTGTTGGGATATAAGACATAATATCGCCCTCCATAATTTTTCTTAATGGGTATATTATAACAAATAATAAGCGATATGTAAAATATTTTGTAAAAAAATATTGATTTGTTTGGCAAAAACATATAATATATATTTATAGGTAAATTGTAATCAATAATCTATGGAGGTAATATATGAAAGTTGTAATCGTAGGCGGCGTTGCTGGCGGCGCAAGTGCAGCAGCAAGACTCCGCAGACTCGACGAACACGCAGAGATAATCATCTTCGAAAGAGGTGAATACATCTCCTATGCAAACTGCGGCCTGCCATACTATATCGGCGGCGAAATCACAAACAAGAAGTCTCTCACACTTCAGACACCACAGAGCTTCAAGAACAGATTCAACATTGATGTACGCACATTCAACGAAGTTATCGGCATCAACAGAGAAGCAAAGACTGTTCTCGTAAAGAATGTCAAGACAGGCGAGGAATTTGAAGAAAGCTACGATAAGCTTATCCTCTCCCCAGGCGCAGACCCAATCCGCCCTCCTCTCCCTGGCATCGACAACGAAAGAATTTTCACACTCCGCAACATTCCTGATACATATAAGATCAAGGACTTTATCGACAACAACTTCCCTCTCTCCGCAGTTGTTGTAGGCGGCGGCTACATCGGTGTTGAAATGGCCGAAAACCTCCGCAACGCAGGTCTTATGGTCACAATCATCGAAATGCAGGATCATCTCATCGCTCCGCTCGACTACGATATGGCTTGCGATGTTCACCATTATGTTCAGAAGAACAATATGTCCCTCATGCTCAAGACAAAGGTTGAAGGCTTCGAGGCTCTCGAAAACTCCATCTGCGTAAACACAGACAAGGGTCCTGTTGTCGCAGATATGGTTATCATGTCTGTCGGCGTTCGCCCAGACTCCAAGCTCGCTGCTGCGGCCGGTCTTGAAGTTAACAAGCGCGGCTCTATCGTTGTTAACGATCATATGCTCACAAGCGATGAAAACATCTACGCAGTTGGTGACGCTATCGAAATCACAAACTTTGTAACTAAGGAAAAGGGCTTCACACCGCTTGCAGGTCCTGCAAACAAGCAGGGCAGAATCGCTGCAGCTAACATCTGCGGTATGGACGAAACATATAAGGGCACACAGGGCTCCGCTGTTCTCAAGATCCTCGATATGACAGTTGCTACAACAGGTATCAACGAAACTGTCGCTCAGGCTGCAGGCATTCCTTATGAAAAGGTTTACACATTCGGCGGCGGCCATGCAGGTTACTATCCTGGCGCAGGCAACATCCGCGTAAAGCTTATTTTCAACAGCGAAAACGGCAAGGTTCTCGGCGCACAGGTTGTGGGCTTTGAAGGCATTGACAAGCGCTGTGACGTTATTGCAACAGCTATCCGCGCAGGCATGACAGTAAGTGACCTCGCTGAGCTCGAACTCTGCTACGCACCACCATTCTCCTCCGCTAAGGACCCTGTAAACATGGCAGGCTTCATGGCTGAAAACATTATGGATGGTCTTGTAAAACAGTATCACTGGCACGATGTTCCATCCATTCCAAAGGATAAGGTGACATTCCTCGACGTTCGTACTGTTGCTGAAAACGAAAAGGGCACAATCGAAGGCGCTATCCACATTCCTGTTGATGAACTCCGTCTTTCCATTCCAATGGTTGACAAGAGTAAGCCTGTATTCCTCATCTGCCAGAGCGGTCTCCGCAGCTATGTTGCAGCAAGAATGCTCGAACAGTATGGCTATGACTGCTACAACCTCGCAGGCGGCTACGGTCTTTATTCTTCCGTCACAACAGACCTTGTCTTTGACGAAAGACCTGTTCACCCTTGCGGCATCGTTATCGAATAAGATATACATATATAACAAAAAGACCATCCGTACGGGTGGTCTTTTTTAGTTTAATATCTCGTTCACTTTCTCCACATCTGCAATTTTACATTCCCATACCCATTCGACACTTAAGCTTTCGTTGACTTTTCTAACTGCGGCAGTTTCATTTATTCCGCCCTCGTTTATGTAAAACATGACTTCAAAGCAGTTTTCACCATCATCAAGGTGTATTTTATAATAATCCCCAAGTCCCATCGACTCAACATAGCGGACAGGCTTCAGATTTTTTATCACTTCTACTATTCCGTCAGGAACAGCTATTTTGTTTTCAGCAAAATAGCTTTCCCCCTGCACATTGTGAAAATAAGCATTTATTCGTGCCGTTTCAAAGGCAATGTCAACCTTTCCGTCACCTTTTGTATTGACAAATCCCGCTGGACGGAAGAATATTATCAGTACGATAATGAACGCCGCTGTCGGAAGAAGATATTTTTTCATAGCAGCTCCTTTCTGTGATTTACTATAGGGGCGGATGCCTTCATCTGCCGCGGGTCGATGTAAGTTTTGAAAACTTTTTACAATCCCTCCACCACCATTCGGCGGCGACGCGCAGCTAGTGCCGTTTACGGCGCCCCCTCCCTTTACACAAGGGAGGCAAAAGGGGAAATAATTACTTTACTTCAAATTCGCAGTACATAGAGATATTTTCGCCGGTTTTATCGTTGCGCATGCTTGTGACGATACGGTACTGCCCTGCGGTTATATTGTCGGTGTATATACTTATATTATAGTCGAATTTTTTGCCGTGGAAAAGAGTGAATGCCGGAAGATGGAACATTACGCCCTCTTTTTCCGTCACTTCATTCCACTCGCCGTTTTCAAGCTTTTCCAATGTAAAAGGATAGCCTGTGCTGTGACCAAACAGGGTAATACCTTTCCATATTGCCGTTATCGTCTGCGTTCCTTCGGGATATGTCTTTTTCTGCGGCACAATACGCGGATTTAAGTTGGTCAGTATGAAAATTACAACCGCCGCAAGCAATATTGACGCTATAACAAATATTTTTCGTTTCATGATGGTGTCCTTTCTTGATTTACGGACGACCAATGGTCGCCCCTACAAAATGTCTTTCTATATATAAGACAATTCTGCGTGCTGAAATGGGACAGGAAATCAAAAAATTTTTACATAAAAAACCGGGTGCGCGAGGCACCCGGTTTAAACTGATTATTCAGTTAATTTTTAGGTTAGTCAGAGAATACGTGAATTATTCTTCTACTACGTAACCGTTTGTGTAGTAACCGCCGCCACGCTTGTACCATACGATACCTTCGAGGTTCTTGTTCATACCGTAAACGGAAATCTGCTGCATGATTGGGATCCAAGGTGTTTCATCAGCCATGAGATCCTGGAGTTCGTGGTAGATAGCTTCGCGCTTTTCCTGATCCATTTCTCTTGCGCCTTCATCGATAAGTCTGTCGATTTCAGGGTTGTTGCACCATGAACGGTTACCGTTAGGACCGATTGTGGAGGAGTGGAAGTTCATTCTCATTGTTCTATCCTGGTTAGTAGCATGGCCCCAGCCGAGCATGATGAGGTCATGATTACCATCGCAGTGTTCCATGAGAGTACCGAATTCCATGAGAGCGATTTCGATGTCGATACCGATCTTTGCACAGTCAGCCTGGAAAATCTGAGCCATTCTGTTACGTTCGTCGGAAGATACGCCGAGTTCAACTGTTCTGCCGAGACCATCTGGGTAGCCAGCTTCAGCAAGGAGTGCCTTTGCCTTTTCGAGATCGTATGGAACTGGGTTGGACTTCCAGAAAGGCATGATGTTAGGGAATGGAGATTCGCCTGGGAGAGCATAGCCTTCGTAAACAACGTCGATCATAG
>JAFSBG010000113.1 GCA_017441945.1 Clostridia bacterium | reverse complement strand
TGAACAATCATGTAGGGAACGGCGTCCTCGACGTTCCGCAACTGCCGCAAAACGCGAACAAACATCGTAGGGGAGGGTCTCTGCGCCCTCCCGTAAAACTGTCATTCTGAACGAAGTGAAGAATCTCTCACCTGTTGCACAATCATGTAGGGGAGGGTCTCTGCGCCCTCCCATAAAATTCCCCATCCCACAAACCTCGTAGGGGCGACCATCGGTCGTCCGAAAAGGCACAATCCTATACCATAAAATCCCCGTAAAGCGGAGTGCCGATGCCAAAGCCGCCCGAAACCGAAATCAACTGCCCTGTGATATAAGCCGAATCGTCCGAGCCGAGAAAAGCCACAGCTTTGGCAATATCCTCAGGCGCGCCGATTCTGCCGAGAGGAATATGCCGCACGAAAGCCGTGCGAAACTCATCATTGAGATTACGCTCGACAGCCTCCGTGCCAATCATGCCGGGCAGAACAGCGTTGCACCGCACACCGAGCCGCCCGGCCTGCACAGCGATCATCTTTGTCAGATGGTTTATCGCCGCCTTCGCCGAGCCATACCCCACCTGAGTTATGTCGGGCACAGCGCCGCCCACCGAAGAAATGTTGACAATACTGCCGCCGTTTTTCATAAGGGGCAGAGCAAGCTGGGATGTGACAAAAACGCTACGCAGATTTATCGACAGCGTGTGGAGAAAATCCTCCGCCCTGGTATTCATAATGTTTTTGTCTTTACTTCTGTCGCTTGTACCAAAATTATTGACAAGCACATCGAGCCACCCCACCTGTGAAGTAATCTCAGCCATCATCGTTTCATAGCTTTCAGGAAGGGAGGCATCATTGAAAACAGCTCTTACATCAAATCCCATTTTCTGTAAATTATCACATTCTGTGCGGGCGGCTTCAATATTCCGCGCGCCCATAAAGACAGCGGCTCCACGCTGAGCAAATTCCATAACGCAAGCCTTGCCGATACCCCGTGTAGCGGCAGTCACAAGCACGATTTTATCCTTCATTTTTCTCATCCTTTCTGTGGTGTATGTGAGGCAGAAACATAACGGCGATAATGCCTGAAAGCACGCAAACAAGCTCGGTTAATGACAGCATCCGCATAGCGCCGACAGCCGCCGAGCCTGCATCAGCCCCTGCGGTAATTCGGGCTGAAACGGCATTTGTAAAAAGCGGCACGAAGACAGCCACACCGAAAGGCGCAGATAAATCGCGGAATAATCCATAAGTCCCTGTGCCGGCACCAGCTATTTCAGCAGGGAGTCCGGAGAGGACGACCTTCATCAGTCCGGTGCTGTTGCCGCCTAATCCAATGCCAAGAATACCCAATGATAAAGCTATCTGTAAAGGTGAAAAGCTTTCACCGTAGGACAGAGAAATAACGCAGCTTATCGCTGTCAGAATCAGCGAGAATGACAGCACATATTTAGGCTCATACCTGTCGGTCAGACCGCCCAGAAGCACAGAGCCTATGCTCATGCCGATGTACATTACAGAAATAGCTATGCCGGAAATCAGGCTGTCACCCGGGGAAATATAGTCGACAAAAACTATCGTGTTGGTCATATTCGCCTGCATCAGTCCCTGCGTCAGAAAGAGAATGATCACCGCAAGAATGAAGCTTCGGCGCATTATAAATCTGCCGGGCAGTATGGGATTTTCGGCTTTTTTCTCACATGCCGCAAGGGCAAAAAAGCTGACAGCCGCAGAGATCAGCACAGCCGGAAACTGCCATGATGTCCAGCCGAAGTTTTGTCCGAAAGACGGGATACAAAGCACAAGGGTGAAGAAAATAATCACCCAGAAAGAGCCGGCTTTATCGAAGCCTTCAAGTCCGCTTTTTCTCACAGTGTCAGCCTCCCTGAACATAAGACAGAGCGCAAGAACTGAAATGCACAGCAAAACACAAAGCCACACCATGTTCCTCCATCCCGAAGCGTTGATGATAATCTGCCCCAGAGTCGGTCCGAAAACGACAGAAATACTCGATATAAGCATGTAAAGTGCAAAACCTTTACCTGTACTTTCGCGTGGGAATCGGGCAACGATATATCCTATCACAGCAGGCGAAATCGCCGCCATTCCAAGCCCCACGACAAAGCGCGCAAAAATCATAGCCGAAAGTGAGGAGGAAAGGGCGGTAAACAGATTTCCAAGAGTGAAAATCCCTATCCCAAAAAGCAAAGCTTTCCGCCTTCCCAGCCCGTCTCCGAGTCTGCCGAGAACGGGCGCGCATGCCGCTGACGATGCCGCCTGCGCCAGCGCTGTCCAGGTTGTATTGTTATATGCAATTCCTATATCTTTTACAAAGTTTGGCCCCAGCACAGCAGAAAATCCGCCTACGATTCCCACAAGAAAAGCGGCAAGTCCGTACGGCACAAAACCCTTCATATAATCCTTCATTCAAATGTCCTCCGTGGATTTATACCGATATTATCGCCAATTTTGCCCTTATTATGTGTATGAATAAGCAAAGCAAATTTGGGAAAAATATCAGAAAAGGAGGACGAAAAATGATTGAAAAAGACACAGTTCGCCTGCTCCGTGAGTGCGATGCAGGCACAAAAATGGGCATTACTTCGATAACCGAAGTGGTAAACCATGTGGATGACCCCTCTTTCAGAAGCACTCTTATCGAGTGCCGCAGGGAGCATGAGGTGCTTGAAGACGAGATAATCGAGCAGCTTGACAGCTTTAAAGACGGGGGAAAGGAGCCGAATCCCATGGCAAAAAGTATGTCGTGGATAAAGACAAATATGAAGCTCGCCATGGACGATTCCGACAAAACTGTCGCCTGCCTGATGACCGACGGCTGCAACATGGGTGTCAAATCCCTCAATAAATACCTCAACGAATTCAAAGCCGCCGATGAAAAATCCAAGGACATCGCAAAACGGCTTATAAATCTCGAGCAAAAGCTGACAGAGGATATAAGAAAGTATCTTTAGCATAATAAAAGTCCCGCTTTCAATAAAAAAGAGGGACTTTTACATATTTTAAGCATAAAATCATAATATTTATAGATATTTCAACATTTCAAACCATAAACAACGGCTTATGTCAAAAAAATAACCGGGATTTTACAAATTGTACACAAATTTTATTTGAGAAAACTGTTGCAAAAAGACTCATTATAAGTTATTATATAGAAATAACGCTGTCTCAAGGAGGAAATATTTTGAGCATAAAATCTTTGTTTGCTGCGAAAGATATGACAGTCGGCGCACCTTGGAAGAGAATCGCAGAGTTCTCCATTCCAATGCTTCTCGGCAATATCGCACAGCAGCTTTATAACACAGCCGACTCCATCGTGGTTGGCCGCTATGTGGGTGATGATGCTCTGTCCGCCGTTGGCAGCGCCATGCCCATTTTGAACCTGCTGTT
>JAFSBG010000112.1 GCA_017441945.1 Clostridia bacterium | reverse complement strand
TTACCCCAAACGACAGGTCGTTCGGGGACCCCGCAAAATTAAATAGGTGCGGCGGCACTCGCCGCCGGTCGCACCCCGGTGCTCCTGTGATCTGGTGATCAAACTGCGTGGACCAGTTTGTGCATTTTGGTTCTTTTGTGCACTCATAAAGAACCTGCCGTAGGCATTCCACGCCTTGCGCGTGGCGGAGAAGCTTGCGGTTTAGATAAAGCCTTACTCTGTAATTCGGCGAGGGCAAGCCCCCGCCCTACATTATCTGCGGGCGGGCATGGAAACCCGCCCCTACGCACAATCCTTGTAGGGTGCGGCAAAGCCTCCCTTGCCTAAAGGGAGGGGGACCACCGAATGGTGGTGGAGGGATTCAATGACGCACCGCCTATCCAATGTGACTTCGTCACACCTTAACTGCACAAAGTGCAATTTCACAATGCGAAGCATTATTTCACTGCGTCAGCAATTTAACTCGCCAGCGGCGAATTTCACTGCATCTATGATGCAAACAGCTCCATATCCATTGTGCACAGTGAAAGCTTATTTCTCATAAACCCTGCTTCCAGCCTTGTCTGGGCGGAAAAATCCACTGTGAGATGATATGGCAGCGCCCTTTCAATCTGTGCAATAAGCTGGCGAAACTCTGTAAACTCCCCTTCCTCCGTCACATTCACACTCACCACATAGCCGTTTTCCTTGACCACCGCCTCGGAATGGCGGGCAAAAGCCCTGATAAGGCTCATAATCGTCGCCGTCGTCTGAGTTTTGATAAGTCCCAGATTTGCCAGAATCGCCTGTCTGCGCTCCTCGTCTGTGCCAAAATGGGAAAGCCCAAGGTCATTCTCCCACCTTTCAAAAGCTCCCCTCGCCGTCGTCACCGAAAGATTGGCGAAAGCCGTATCAATAACGGCATACAGCCTGTCCAGCTCCTTTGAAACGGCATTCAGAATGGCATCCACCTCGTAAACCGCCGTAAAATAATCGGGCAGCGCCCTTTTCAGTTCAACCATAATCCCCTCCTACGAAACGTAAAGATTGCCCATGGCAGGATACTGCCCCGGCTCAAGATTAAAGGACTTGGTCACATTGTCGACCGAAAGGCTGTTGACATCGCTGATGCCCTCAAGGTCCAAAATCATGTTTTTGATTCGGCTGATGCTGATGAAGGCAGGAGTGTCAAGAGTGCTGAAAGAGGCGTAATACTCGTCCATCATCGCCTGAATGAAAGGCTTGACACTTTCTGTGGTATAGCCTGTCATGACCGTCACATCGACCGACATATTGAGCAGGCGCTCGGTCGCCCAGTTTACGGTCACTTTCGCGCCGATAGGGCGGTTTTCCTCGATATAAGCGGCAATGTTTGCGAGCAGAGCCTCATCGGCAGAATCGGAAATAATATACACGCTGACATTTCCGTCGCTGCCCTTTTTGAGATGAACAGCCTTGACCTCAGGAAAAGACCTCACCCAGCGGATATAATGAGCCTCATTGCCCGATGAAGCCTGATTTTTGATGAGATAGAGTGTTCTTTCACGCAAAGATTCGTCGCTTTCCCCCTCATTTCGCTCAACGCCATAGTCGAGGCAGGCATTTGTGAGATAATCCCCCGTCGCCGTTGTGACGAAAGCCTTGTCGTAAATCTCCTTTACCTCCATGTCGTAAAACTTTGCCAGCTCATTGGCAACAGCAGTTAAGATATCGCCCGCCAGCGAGCCTTCGATGACAGTTATGTCAGGGGGCATATCCCCCTTCATTCGGGCAAGAATACTGTCAAAATCGTTCATATTGAATACACCTCCGTAATTTCAATGCGGTCGTAGACCGTTGTCACATCGAGAGTGAGGTTAAGCTTATCACCCTCAATGGAATAATTTTCAAGGCTGACAGCCTTGATGTAAGGGTTGGCGCACAAGGTCTCGCTGACATTCTGGAAAACCAGGCCGACAAGGCTTTCGTTGAGTGTCCTGCCCATCAGCTTATAAATCTCGTGGCCGTAATTTTTGCCCAGCCCCTCGTAGAAAAGCCGTTTATTCTCCTTGCGGAGCGCCCTTTCTATCCAGAGTCTCAGGCCGTCGATACCGTAGGCGAAAAGGTACGCGCCATCTTCCATGGCAACACGCCCCTCGCCCCAGTCGACGATATATTCCTTGAATTGTTTTAAATCAGACATAAAACTCCTTTCAGTTGGGTTTGCGGAAGTTGGGTATGAGATGACGGACGAGCAATGCTCGCCCCTACAGGCAAAGCCCCTTGGCTCCCTCTTAGAGCCACCCCAACGAGCAGGCTCGCCGGGGACCCCAGCGGAGCTGGCGAAACCGTAGGTTTTGACTGAGGGAGAGAACCTATTTAATGTGACTTGTCACACCTTGTGCACTTAATTTTCTATGCGGACGAGCAATGCTCGCCCCTACGCACAAGCCCTGTAGGGACCGGCGTCCCCGACGGTCCGTGTGAAAATGAATTGTGCTCCGCACATAAATTGGTTTCACCATGAATTGCGTGAACGCATGAATTGTTGCCGATGGCAACATTGCGGTGTCTCCGACGGATTAAATAGGGCGGAATGTCGAGGGCGCCATTCCCTACAAACCAAGCCCATCAGCCTCCCTTGTGTAATGGTCCAGACCACCCTCTCTTGACCTTCGGTCAATTCACCTTGAGGGAGGGGGACCATTCGTAGAATGGTGGAGAGATTGTCACCTATCAAATAGCCCGATATGCCGTAGGCATTCCACGCCTTGCGCGTGGCGAGAAAGTTTGTGGTTTAGATAAAGCCTTACTCTGTAATTCGGCGAGGGCAAGCCCCCGCCCTACATTATCTGCGGACGGGCATGGAAACCCGCCCCTACGCACAATCCTTGTAGGGTGCGGCAAAGCCTCCCTTGCCTAAAGGGAGGGGGACCACCGAATGGTGGTGGAGGGATTCAATGACGCACC
>JAFSBG010000111.1 GCA_017441945.1 Clostridia bacterium | reverse complement strand
ACTTATGTCTTTCATAAAACCCTCCTTTGTTTCGATTGGTGACCCATTCTCAATTATATCAAAGGAGGGTTTTCTTATATCTAAAGATTTTTATTCCACCTGCATAGCAGGTGGTTTATTGACGCTTATGCGACAATAAATAAAAGCTCCCTTTTCAGGGAGCTTTTTATTATGCTTTTGTTGTAAGCTTTTTGAGTTTCGCCCAAAGTGAACCTGCGATAAATATCGATGAATATGCACCGCTGATAACACCAACAATAATCGGAAGTGAGAAATTCTTGAGAGACTGGACACCAAGAATGTAAACAAGTACGATTGTGAAAAGTGTTGTAAGTGTTGTATTGATGTTTCTTCTCATTGTTTGATTTACAGAGAGATTTACGACATCATCTATATCCTCTCTTTTGCTTGTCTTCATATTTTCGCGAATTCTGTCAAATGTAATGATACTTGCATTGATGGAATAACCGAAAATAATGAGAGCTGCCGCAATAAAATTAAGATTGAGCGGAAGCTTGAAAATGACATAAAGACTGATCATAACAAGAACGTCATGAACAAGGCAGATAACGGCAGAAAGACCGGAAACAAAGTCAAATCTTACCGTGATATAAACAAGCATAAGAGCAATAGCGATACCCGCCGATTTGAATGCAGAAGTTCTGAGGTCCTTACCTACTGCTGCACTTACATCTTCAACATTAAGCACATCGGCATCTGTGATACCGAACTTTTCCTTGAGAGCAGCTGTAAAGGCTTCACGCTTTTCAGTATCGATGTTAACAGTCTTTACCATAACTTCATTACCGTCACCTGTCGACTGAACCGCAGATACATTGCCACCTGTACTTTCTGTGAAAGCCTCTTCGATTCCCTTGATAACATCTGCAGTGACCTTCTGTCCCATATTGTAGTACATAGTTGTACCACCTGCAAAGTCGATATCAAGATTGAACATATTGATACCAAAAGGAGCAGCAACGAGCGCAACAAGACCGGCTGCAACAAGTGCAATAGAAATGATGGCATAAATTCTGAAATTCTTTACGATATTAAGCTTTTTCATTATGCCACCTCCTTATCGGAAATACCATATAACTTGAGATTATTGAGCTTGAAGTCAACCATTCTGTTAAGCAGGAAATGTGTGACTGTAAGAGCTGTAAACATGGACACAATGATGCCGAGTCCAAGTGTGAGAGCAAAGCCCTTGATAGTGCCTGTACCGAAGAAATAAAGCACAACAGCCGCTATCATAGTTGTGACGTTGGAGTCAAGAATCGCGCCGAATGCTCTGTCAAAGCCTGAGTCGATAGATGCTTTGATTGTTTTACCAATCTTAAGCTCTTCCTTAATTCTTTCAAAGATGACAACGTTAGCATCAACTGCCATACCGATAGAAAGAATGATACCGGCAATACCCGGGAGCGAAAGATTAACCTTAAGTGCAGAAAGGCATATCAAAACAATAACTGTATAGAATGTAAGTGCAATGCTTGCAACAACACCTGGCAGACGATATATAACAACCATAAACACCATAACAAGAAGTACACCGATAAGACCTGCCTGAATACTTGTTTCAAGAGCTCTCATACCAAGCTGAGCGCCAACAGAGCGGAGTTCGACTTCTTCAAGTTCAAACGGGAGCTGACCTGCTGCTATTACGTTTGCAAGCCAGTTTGCGTCTTCAGGAGTAAAGCCACCTGTAATGATAACTGTACCGCCTGATACACCTGTATTTTTATATTCAGAACCGACATGAGGCATACTGATTGTTTCTCCGTCGAGCTGGATGTCAATATAATTTTTGCCTTCCGCAGCATTTGCTGCGATTTTTGTTGCTTCTGTAAACTTGGAAGCCGCTTCACTGTTAAGTGTGAGTTTTACATAATTCTGAAGAATACCTGTCTGGTCGACAGCACCATTGAGAGCTTCACTCTTCTCAACTTCCTTGCCTTCAATAACAAGGTTTCCATCAGCATCAAGGAACTGAAGCTTTGCTGTAGAGCCGAGCTTCTGAACAGCTTCTTCAGGATTTGTAATAGATGGGATTTCAACTGTGATTCTCTTATCACCTGCGCGATAAATTGTAGCTTCAAAAAGTTCAAGCTGGTCAAGACGGCTGCGAAGCATACTTTCAACAGCATTCATATTTGCGTCAAGTGTATCAGCGTCCATTTCCTCTTCTATCATAGCTTCGTAAGTGATGATAGAACCGCCTACAAGATCAAGTCCGAGACGCACGCCTTCATCCGTGTCTGTAATCGGCGGAATTGCAAAAAATCCAAAATCAACGCCCGTAAAGCAAATAACGCCCAACAATGCGATGATGAGAAGCACTGCCGTAAATGACAATATGCTTTTATTCATTATACTATTTTCCTCCTTAGATTAACATAAGCCGTATTTTTCAATACGGCTTATGTTTTTCAGCTTATTTTAAGAATCTTACTTTGTTTCGAGAATCTTATCGATAGCTGTGATAAGAGCACATGTGCAGAAGAGATCCATAGCTACTTCGAGTTCGGAAACCGGAGGAAGAGATGGAGCGATTCTGAGAATGCTGTCCTGTGGGTCCTTGCCGTATGGATATACAGCACCTGCGTTTGTGATAACGAGGCCTGCTTCCTTACACATAGCAAAGATAGCCTTAGCTGTGCCTGGGTATGCTGCGTATGCTACAAAGTAACCGCCGTTTGGAACCTTCCACTGGCCAACGCCTGCATCCTTGATGTATGTATCAAGCTTGCTGAGAACCATGTCAAACTTTGGCTTGAGGATAGCAGCGTGCTTCTTCATGTGGTCAAGAATGCCCTGTGCGTTCTTGAAGAACTTAACATGGCGGAGCTGGTTAACCTTGTCAGCAGAAATAGCCTGAGCGTTCATGAGCTTCTTTGTCCAAGCGATGTTAGCATCAGATGCTACGAATGCGCAAACGCCAGCACCTGGGTATGTGATCTTGGATGTGGATGTGTATTCGAAGAACATATCTTCGTTGCCTGCTGCCTTACATTCTGTGAAGATGTTAGCAAGCTTGTCATCCTGAGAAATTGTATGTACACAGTATGCGTTATCCCACATGATGCGGAAGTCCTTAGCTGCTGGCTTAAGGTTAGCAAGACGGTGAACAACTTCGTCAGAGTATACAACGCCTTCTGGATTTGTGTACTTAGGAACACACCAGATACCCTTGATGGAAGCGTCTTCAGCAACGAGCTTTTCAACCATATCCATATCCGGGCCGTTTTCGTCCATTGGGATGTTGATCATTTCGAAGCCGAACTGTTCTGTAATTGTGAAGTGTCTGTCATAACCTGGAACTGGGCAGAGGAACTTTCTGTCCTTGCAGTCAAACCATGGTTCGTTAACGCCTGCAGCACCGAACATGCAGAGACGCATGATTGTGTCGTACATGAAAGTAAGAGAAGAGTTACCGCCAACGATTACGTTTTCAAATGGTACTTCCAAAAGTTCAGCAAAGAGCTTACGAGCTGGAACGATACCGTCAAGAATACCATAGTTTCTTGTGTCAAGACCGTCTACGATTGTATCTTCGTTCTTGGAGAGAACTGTGAGCAAACCTTCGGACTCATCAAGCTGTGCAGCACTTGGCTTACCACGGGACATATCGAGCTTAAGACCCTTAGCCTTAAATTCGTTGTACTTAGCCATAAGAGCTTCACGTTCAGCGATAAGCTGTTCTTTACTTGCTGTTAAGTAGTTCATTTTTCTTATCTCCCTTTAAAAATTATTATCATTTATATTTCCGGCATTCCACCGGGATAATCATTATTTTGCAGCCAAAGCTGCACCGATTGCTGTCGCATAATCGGATTTTTCCGGAATTGTAAACTTGACATCGTGAATGCTTTCAAGCATATCAAATGTTTTTCTTCCGATATGATTCTTTGAAAGATTACCTGTCAGAACAACATTCTTGAGGCCCTTTTCTCTAGAAGCAAACACAGCACACATACCGATTGCTTCAAAAACAAGAGTTGCAATACCGAGCGCAAGGTCTTCATGCGTCGCAACATCGGAAATTTTACCAAAGTTGGATGCTGTGATATCGCCTTGCATATTTGAAATCTTATTCTTTGAAATATCGCCGATAGTAAGGTTGACATTTTTGATGTCACCCTTCTCTGCCAGCTCGATAATATTATCAAATGTGCGAACGCCAATCATCTTATTTGCAAGACCAAGAAGCGTACCGCCGCCCACACCTGTGCCGCCTTCGTGCATTATTTTATCACCGACAACACTGATATAAGCTGTACCTGTACCCATGCTTACGATAAGCGCTTTATCAAGGCCGGAAAGATATTTTCCGCCAAGACCTATTGCAAGAAACTCATCGACTTTTTCACATTTGATGCCGTAGAGCTCATCTTTAAGAAAAGACGAGCCTACGCCTGTAAACATTACTTTGTCAATATCTTCAATCTTAAGATCGTTTTCATTGAGGAATTTGCCGAATGCGCCGTATGCCGAAGTGACAGGATCATCAGCCTTGACATTTATCATGCTTGTGATCTCGCCATCACGGATACCTACGATTTTCGTAGTGCTGCCCCCGACATCTATTCCGATAATATAACCCATTATACCTTTTTTCCTTTAATTTAGCTTTTAGATATCAGCTGTACCAACTGTTCTTGGGAATGGAAGAACGTCTCTGATGTTGGAAATACCTGTGAGGTACATAATGAAGCGTTCAAAGCCGATACCGAAGCCGGAGTGCTTTGTGGAGCCATACTTACGGAGTTCAAGATACCACCAATAGCTTTCTTCCTTCAGGCCGAGTTCACGCATACGAGCTCTGAGAACGTCTTCTCTTTCTTCTCTCTGGCTACCGCCGATAAGTTCGCCGATACCAGGAACGAGCATGTCACAAGCTGCAACAGTCTTGCCGTCGTCGTTAAGACGCATATAGAAAGACTTGATTTCCTTTGGATAGTTGATGAGGAAAACAGGCTTCTTGAAGTGCTGTTCTGTGAGATATCTTTCATGCTCACTCTGAAGGTCACAGCCCCAGTAAATATCCTTGTTTTCAAATCTATCCTTGACAGCTGTAAGGATGTCAATAGCTTCTGTATATGTGAGTCTTACGAATGTATCGCCTTCTGCAACTGCTGTAAGTCTGTCAATAAGACCCTTTTCAACGAAGTTGTTGAGGAATTCGAGTTCAGGACGGCACTGTTCGAGAACGTACTTTACGCATTCCTTGATCATTTCTTCCATAAGGTCCATATCGTCTGTCAGGTCAGCAAATGCGATTTCCGGTTCTACCATCCAGAATTCAGCAGCATGTCTGGAAGTGTTGGAGTTTTCAGCGCGGAATGTAGGACCGAATGTATATGTCTTTGCAAATGCCTGAGCAAAGATTTCAGCTTCGAGCTGACCGGAAACTGTAAGATAAGAAGCCTTGCCAAAGAAGTCTTCCTTATAGTTTACATCGCCCTGTTCTGTCTTTGGAACATTGTTCATAGGAAGTGTCGTTGCCTGGAACATTGCGCCTGCGCCCTCTGCGTCACTTGTTGTGATGATTGGAGAGTTACAGTAGATGAAGCCTCTTTCATTGAAGAACTTATGGAGAGCAAAAGCTGCTACAGAACGGATTCTGAAAGCTGCGCTGAAGAGATTTGTTCTTGGTCTGAGATGGCCGATAGTGCGGAGATATTCCACGCTGTGGCGCTTCTTCTGAAGTGGATAGTCGGAAGGACAGTCACCTTCAAGAATGATTTCGCTTGCAACGACTTCATTCTGCTTGCCGTTAGGAGACTGAGCAACTACACCCTTTACGATGATAGCAGAGCCGAGATTGAGGTTATTTGCAACATTGTATACATCTGTATCATTATTGGCGACCACCTGAACATTCTTGATGATCGAACCATCGTTTACTTCTACAAAAACACATGCCTTAACGTCACGGGTAGTTCTGACCCAACCCTTGATAAGGACTTCCTTGCCAATGAACTCACTACCGTTAAGTGTAAGTTCCTTTACGGTT
>JAFSBG010000110.1 GCA_017441945.1 Clostridia bacterium | reverse complement strand
TTTTCTATTCCAATGTAAGCTGGACTTCCACAGGATTTTCATCCTTGAGAAGTGCGCCTGATGCAGGGATTGCACGGCTTGTGTAACGGGTGAGATTTTTATACACAGATTTTTCAGCCACACACGCCGAAACGACCTTCTGATTCTTCTTGAGAGTTACAGTATTGACGCCGATAGTCGTCTTTGTGGTCTTGAGCGGAATGAGGACAGAATTGATGCACAAACCTCTGCCGCCCGATGTTTCGATAAACACAGCAGTATCTTCTGTGATATGGAGAGCCGAAACAAGAGGGGAAGCTGTGCTTACAGCATTAGTAAGCTTCTTGCGGTTTGTCTTTGTTTCAAAGCCGGAAACAGGGATTTTAGCCGCTTTGCCGTTTTCAAAGAAGTAGAGCAATTCGCCACTGTAATCCTTTGTAATAAATGTAAAGACAACATTTTCGCCCTGCTCCATGCCAAGCTTTGCAGGGATGTAATCGCCTAAGACGCTTGCCTTTGTATCGTCAAATTCGTGGAGCTTTGCCTTGTAAGCCTGACCGTTGTTTGTAAGGAAGACAATATCGGTTTTGTTTGTTGTCTCAAAGCTCTGGAAAATCTCGTCGCCCTCTTTCAGCTTGTGCTCGCCGCCCATGCGGAGGGAAAGCGGAGTAATCTTCTTGAAATAGCCTTCCTTTGTGACGAATACATTGACAGCGTAATCCTCGATGTTTTCCTCTGCGTTGTATTCCTCAACCTCATGGTCGAGCACGATTTCTGTCTTTCTTGGGGAAGGATACTTCTTGATGATATGTTCAAGCTGCTTGATGATGATTTTCTTGACCTTTTTGATGTCGTTGACTGTCGCTTCAAGGTCGGCGATTTCCTTTTCAAGGTCTTCAACATCGGCGATGCGATTGAGAATGTACTGCTTGTTGATATTTCTCAGCTTGATTTCAGCCACATATTCAGCCTGCAGCTTGTCGATGCCGAAGCCAATCATAAGATTAGGCACAACGAGAGCATCTTCTTCTGTTTCACGGATGATTTTGATAGCCTTGTCTATGTCGAGAAGGATTTTCTTAAGACCCTTTAAGAGATGGAGTCTTTCCTTTTTCTTGCCCAGGTCAAAGAACATAGCTCTGCGTACACATTCGATGCGGAAAGCCGACCATTCGTTGAGAATTTCGCGTACGCCCATAACCTTCGGTGTGCCTGCAACTAAGATGTTGAAATTGCAGGAGAAGGAGTCCATAAGCGGAGTCATCTTCATAAGCTTGAGCATAAGCTGGTCAGGGTCGACACCGCGCTTGAGGTCGATGGCGATTTTCAGGCCGTTAAGACCTGTTTCGTCACGCATATCGGAGATTTCCTTGATTTTGCCTGCCTTGATAAGCTCGGTCACCTTGTCGATTATCGCTTCGACAGTTGTTGTGTAAGGAATCTGTGTGACTTCGATGATATTTTCCTTCTTGAGATAGTGCCACTTTGCCCTGAGACGAATAGAGCCGCGGCCTGTTGCATATATATCCTCAAGCTGGTTGCGATTCCACAGAATTTCAGCTCCTGTGGAAAAATCAGGCGCTTTGAGTGTGGATAAAATATCGTGGTCAGGGTTTTTCAGAAGCTCGATAGTTGTGCGGCAGACTTCCTCTAAATTAAAGGAGCAGATGTTGCACGCCATACCAACAGCGATACCGAGATTTGGATTGACCAAAATATTAGGGAATGAAGTAGGGAGCAGGGTAGGCTCCTTCATTGTATTGTCGTAGTTAGGGACAAAATCGACGCTGTCCTTGTCGATATCGCCGAAAAGCTCTGCGCAGAAGGCGTCAAGCTTGGCTTCGGTGTATCGGGAAGCAGCGTAAGCCATATCGCGGGAGTAAACTTTGCCGAAGTTACCCTTGGAATCGATAAACGGCATATTGAGGGCCTCATTGCCTCTCGAAAGGCGGACCATCGTTTCATAGATGGCGGCATCGCCGTGAGGGTTAAGGCGCATTGTCTGGCCGACGATGTTGGCAGACTTTGTGCGGTTGCCTGTGAGAAGCCCCATCTTATACATTGTATAGAGGAGCTTTCTGTGGGACGGCTTGAAACCGTCGATTTCAGGCAGGGCACGGGAGACGATAACGCTCATGGCGTAAGGCATATAGTTGCTTTCAAGCGTCTCTGTGATGTTCTGATCTATATATTTATGTTTCATATTTTCTCCTTGTGGAAAGGATTGATGATTGATAAAAAAGCGAGGGAACGCAAAATGAATTGGCTTACGCCACGGATTGAATAAATGCCTGCGGTGTGTCTCTGGTTTGCTATACACATTGGATAAGTTTACAACCCCTCCACCATCATTCTGTGGCGATGCGAAGCTAGTGCCGTTTACGGCGCCCCCTCCCCTTGCACAGGGGAGGCTAAGGGGCTTGGTCCGCGGCTCCCTCTGACGAGGGGGATGTCACAAAGTGACTGGGGGAGAGAATTCTTATTAAATGTGACCTGTCACACCTTAACATTTTCCGGAGGAAAATATATCGTAATGCGGAGCATTATATCGCATTTATATATCGGGTGCGCAGCACATATCGCTGCACGAAGTGCAATATATTAACTTATATCCGCTAAATCGAGATACTGAGCGCCCTTTTCTGCGATAAGGTCCTTACGTCCTGCAAGGTTATCCCCAAGCAGAAGGTCAAACATAAGGGCAGTTTTCTCTGCATCCTCAGGCATAACGCGGATGAGACGGCGTGTGTCAGGACACATTGTAGTCTCCCACATCATTTCAGGCTCGTTTTCACCGAGACCCTTTGAACGCATGATGGTGTACTTCTTGCCGTCGAATTTCTTCATAAGGGCATCTTTTTCTGCCTCAGTGTAGGCAAAATAGGACTTGTCCTTGTATGTGATTTCATAAAGCGGAGACTCTGCAATGTAAACATAGCCCTTTTCGATAAGCTGTGGAGTAAGGCGCTGAATCATTGTCAGAATAAGACAGCGAATCTGGAAACCGTCGTAGTCGGCATCGGTGCAGATGATAACTTTGTTCCAGCGGAGTGCCGAAAGGTCAAAGGAAGCTATCTCCTTGCGCTGGCTCTTTACTTCAACGCCGCAGCCGAGAACCTTGATAAGGTCTGTGATTATCTCGCTCTTGAAAATACGGTCATAATCTGCCTTTAAGCAGTTGAGAATTTTACCTCTTACAGGCATGATAGCCTGAAACTCAGGGTCGCGTCCCTGCTTACATGAGCCGAGAGCCGAGTCACCTTCCACGATGTAAAGCTCGCGGATATCTGTGTCTCTCGAACGGCAGTCGACGAATTTCTGAACTCTGTTTGTGATGTCGATAGTGCCGGCAAGCTTCTTTTTGATGTTGAGGCGAGCCTTTTCAGCCTGCTCACGGGAGCGCTTGTTGATGAGAATCTGCTCGGCAATCTTGTCGGCTTCAGCCTTGTTTTCGATGAAGTAAACCTCAAGACCTGCCTTTAAGTATTCGGTCATCATCTCCTGAACAAACTTGTTGTTGATAGCTTTCTTGGTCTGGTTTTCGTAGGAAGTGAAGGTGGAGAAGCTGTTTGTGACGATGATAAGGCTGTCAGCGATATCGCCGAATGTGACCTTGCTTTCGTTTTTGTTGTATTTGTTAATCTGCTTGATGTAGCTGTCGATAGCCGAAACAAAAGCCGAGCGTACAGCCTTGTCAGGTGAGCCGCCGTGCTCAAGCCAGGAGGAGTTGTGGTAATACTGTGTGATGGCGCCCGAAGAAACAAAGCAGAAACAGCTTTCACTCTTGACCTTATATGCAGCCTTGTCCTCTCTGTCCTTGCCCTTCTTTTCGGAAGAGAAGCTCTGGATAGATGTGAGAGCATTTGCTCCTGCAAGCTCGGCTACATAGTCACTTATGCCGTGCTCATAGAGGAATTCGTGCTTGTCAAACTTGTTAGGCGCAGTTTCGATTTTGAGAACGAATTTCAGCCCTGCGTTGACAACAGCCTGCTTCTTGAGGACGTCGACGAAAAACTCTGTCGGAATATTTATGTCTGTAAAGACTTCAAGGTCAGGCTTGAAGTGCTGGATTGTACCTGTTTTCTTCCGCTCGAGAGGCTCTTTGATAAGACCTGTTTCGCTCTTTGTGACATTTTCGCCCTTCTTGAAGTTGACAGTATACTTGAAGCCGTCACGGAAAGATGAAACAGTCATAAACTCAGAAGCATACTGAGTAGCGCACGAGCCGAGACCGTTTAAGCCGAGGGAATATTCGTAAGTGTCACCAGCCTGGTTGTTGTACTTACCGCCTGCATAGAGCTCGCAGTAGATAAGCTCCCAGTTGTAGCGGCCTTCCTTCTGGTTATAGTCGAGAGGCACACCGCGGCCGAAGTCTTCCACCATAATGGATTTGTCAAGGAAATATGTGATGTTGATAGTGTCACCGTAGCCTTCTCTGGCTTCGTCTATCGAGTTGGAGAGAATCTCAAAGAATGAGTGCTCACAGCCGTCAAGACCATCCGAGCCAAAGATAACGCCCGGACGCAGACGCACACGCTCAGCACCTTTGAGGGAGGATATGCTTTCATTGCCGTACTGTTTGGATTTTGCAGCCATATCTTCTTCCTTTCTGAATAATTTTTTATGAAAATGGGAAAATTAGGTATTGATAATATTATTATATATTACATAGGTGTCCGATAAACACACCAGAACCGGCACCTGTACATAAAACGGAGGGAAACTTTTATGAAAAATAAGCGGGAAATAAATGAGCTTTGTCTTAAAGCGAGAGACACACGGACACAGCTCATGTGTATGCGGAGTTATTTCAATGAGATAACCGATCCCAACCTGATAAGCGCCTGCATTTATGAGATGAATGCCATCGAAGCCCAGTATTCCCATATTATAAATCAGGCGAAAGTGCTGGGCATAACAGGGGAGACCGAGCTGTATGAGGTGCGTGGGAAATGAATTGATGTGGGTCTCTCCCTCAGTCAAAACCTACGGTTTTGCCAGCTCCCTCGTCAGAGGGAGCCGAGAAGAAGCTCACTCGCCTCCCTCTGACGAGGGAGCTGGCGCCGTAAACGGCACTAGCTTCGCGTCGCCGCGATTTGCGGTGGAAGGAGAGAAACCTATCCAATAGCGCCGCAGGCACCTTACTTTTTCACTTTTACTTATTACTTTGCCTCTCTTTCCCAGCCGGGAAGCGGCAATCTCTGGATTCCGCCGAAGACGTGCTTCTTCAGATCAGGGAACTGCTTTTCAAGGTCTTTGATAAGCTTTTTCACATCCTCGCGCTTTGTCACCTTGTCGGCAGGGCAAGGGTTGTGAAGCACAGGCAGATTTTCACGCTGTGCAAAATTTGCAATTTTGCGTTCGGAAAGATAGAGCAGCGGACGAATCTGTGTCACACCTGTGCGGTCGAGATATGTCACAGGCATGAAAGTATTGAGTCTGCCCTCGTAGAAAAGGGAGAGGAAGAAGGTTTCGATAGCATCGTCCTCATGGTGGCCGAGAGCCACCTTTTTTGCGCCAAGCTCCAGAGTGACATCGTTGAGAGCTCCTCTGCGCATCTTTGCGCACAGCGAGCAAGGGTTACTTTCCTTACGGATATCGAAAACCACCTGCTTGATGTCGGTCTTTTTAATAATGTAAGGCACATCAAGCTGTTTGCACAGCTCAACCATCGGGGAATAGTCCATTCCCATACCCAAATCGAGTGAAACGGCATAAAGCTCATACTTTTTAGGGTAAAAACGGCGAAGCTCGGCTAAAAGACGGAGAAGGACTGTGCTGTCCTTGCCGCCCGAAACACCGACGATTATCTTGTCGTTTTCCTCTATCATGTTGTATTCATCTATGCAGCGGCGAAGCTGCGAAAGCATTTTTTGCATAAAAGTTTCCTTTGTAAGTCGTATTTGTCGTCAAATATATATTATAATATATTTTTCCGGAGTTTTCAAGGTGGTTTTGTTAGGTATTTGGAATATAAATAATAATGAATTGAAGGGAAGGCAACTTATTTAATCCGTCGGAGACACCACGATTGCCGAAAGGCAATCACCCGCTCGCAGAGCGAATATTAAATGTGACTTGTCACACACAAGGGGTCCAGGGGGCAATTTTACCCCAAACAGCAGGCTGTCCGGGGACCCCGCAAAATTTAATAAGTGCGGTGGCACTCGCCACCGGTCGCGCACTCGGCGCTC
>JAFSBG010000109.1 GCA_017441945.1 Clostridia bacterium | reverse complement strand
TCCAGACGGGCTCCATCACAAAGACCGACCAGTACCTCCTTGAGCATCATATAAAAACCAAGCGGGGCAATGACTTTACACGCTTTGCCATCAAGAATATCCTCTCCAATCCTGTGTACCTTATTGCGGACGAAAATGCCTATGATTATCTTATAAGCAACAAGGTGGAATTATTCTCGGAGAGGGCAGAATTCGATGGGAAACGGGGAATTATGGCATATAATCGCACTTTACAGCAGAATGGGCGAGCTCACCAGATAAAACCGACCGAGGAATGGATTGTTTCTGTCGGGCTTCACGAAGGCATAATTGAAAGCGAAAAATGGATTCAGACGCAGAATATTCTGGGGCTGAATAAATTCAGAAATTACCATAAACCACGCACCAATACTGCTCTTCTTTCCGGGCTTATTTACTGCGCAGAATGCGGCGACCATATGCGACCAAAGCTGACAACCCGTACCAATTCCGACGGTGAGCAGATTTACTCCTATCTCTGCACGACAAAGGAGCGGAGCAAGGGCACGCGCTGTGATATGAAAAATCCAAACGGCAACAAGCTGGACAAGCGTGTGCTTGAGGAGATAAAAAAGCTGGGCAGAAACTCGGATGAGTTTGCAAAGGAAGTTGAAGAAATCAAGAGAAAAATCACCGCTGAAAAGGCTTCAAACAATACAGAAATTGCAAAGCTCAATTCCCAGATAAAGGAAAATGAGAGCGTTATTTCAGGTCTTGTCACGGCTGTAGGCAAGGCGGTAGGCACGGGAGCCGAGCAGTATATTATAAAGCAGATCGAAGAGCTTCATGAGAAAAATGAAGGGCTCAAAATCAAGCTGAGCGAGCTTGAAAGTCTTACTAAAGAGCACGAATTATCTGACATAGAATTCGATATAATCCGCCAGATGCTGTCCAATTTCAGCCTGACACTTGATGATATGAATATCGACCAGAAACGAGCCGCTATCCGTACATTCGTCAGAAAAGCTGTCTGGGACGGAGAAAATCTCCACCTCTATATCTACGGAAACTTCGATGATATCGTAGTGGATGATGAGCCGTTATGTGAGTATAGCAAATGAGATACTTATGTACTTTCGGGTGCTGAAAAAACAGGCTAATGAGGTTTCACTATCCGAGCCGATTGACGGGGAGGATGAAGGAGGAGCGCTGTCGATTATGGACACCATTTCTGTGCCCGACACAATGGCGGAGGACTTCGACTTTGCCGAAAGTCAGCGCAGGCTTTATGAGTACATCGCACGCAATCTTGACGACAGAGAGCGGGACATAATCATCATGCGTTACGGACTTTTCGGCACCCGCGAATACACCCAGAAGGAAATTGCCGAAATCAAAGGTATCAGCCGCTCATACGTTTCACGAATCGAAACAAAGGCGCTGAAAAAGCTGCGTGCAGAGTTTGAAAAATAGCAAAAGGGGAGAAAGATTCTTCGCTTTGCTCAGAATGACAATTATTTGCAGCAAAAAAGGCAAGGCTCATCACCTTGCCTTTAAAAATATTCAATTACAGGCTCTTGACCCAGTTGAGAACATCGTCAGTTGTGTGACCGCGCTTGAAAACAATGCCTTCCTTAAAATCGGCGCCCTTTGCGCTGACAGCAAGTTCAGCCGCTGTATTGCCCCAGTCGCTGCTGCCTGCAGTTGCAAAAAGCATTACCTTCTTGCCGTTCATATCGTGTTTTTCAAGGAAAGTATTTACAATAGTCGGCGCAACATACCACCAGATAGGGAAGCCGAGGAAAATCTCGTCATACTGAGCCATATCGAGAGGGTTATCCACCATAGCAGGGCGGAAAGCCTTGTCATTCATCTCAACAGAGCTTCGGGATGCCTTGTCGCGCCAGTTGAGGTCAGCCTCGGTATAGAGCACTTCAGGCACGATTTCATAGATATCAGCGCCGATTTCCTTTGCGATAACATTTGCGGCAGCCTTTGTGACGCCCGAAGCCGAAAAGAAAGCAACTAATTTTTTAGCCATAATAATACCTCCATGGATTTTTTATACTATAATTATACAATATTGAAGCGGACTTTAGTCAATAGTCTATACCGCCAAAAATATTGGCATAAATATGTGCATTACTACAAAATATAGTTGCAAATAAATCGAAAACATTATATAATATTATACATAAAAGGATTTTAAGGAGCAGGATATGCCAAAGGTTAAACTTACAATTCTCGAAAGCCGCTGCAGAGACGGCTTATACAAACAGGGCGATGAGTTTATCGTTGAAAACACCTGCCCGCCTATCTGCCATGAATTGTGGCACGATATTTATCCGTCTGTCTATGTACTGCTCAACGGCGGCGAGCTTGACTACGGCGAATCAAGGGTGAAAAGCTTCCGTCACAGATGCGGCGACGAAGGCAGAGTGCTCATTCAGGGCGAAGTTATTGAAGAATAGGTACCCGTGTCATTCTGAACGGATGTGAAGAATCTTTTTCGTAATATTTGTGAAAGATCCTTCGTTTACACTCAGGATGACAAATAAGATTATAATACATTAAAATAAACGGAGGAACAATTATGGCAAAGCTCAGAAAAGTTTTTATCGCAGCTGACATCGAAGGTATGGAAGGCGTAGTAAGCGGTATGTCTATCACAAGAGGCAAGATGGATTTCCCTGTAGGCAGAAAGCGCCTTGCTCTCGACGTTAACGCAGCTATTCAGGCAGCATTTGATATGGGCGCAGAAGAAGTTGTGGTATGCGACGGTCACGCTGATATGGAAAATATCCTCATCGAAGACCTCCACGAAGATGCAAAGCTCATTTCGGGCGCAATGCGTTCTTCTCTCCAGATGCAGACAATCGAAAGAGGTTTTGATGCCTTTATCATGTTCGGTCACGCAGGCGCAGGCGTATCCTTCAACGGCGTTATCGACCATTGCTACAACGGCGGCAAGATTTACAATATGCGTCTCAACGGCATCACAATGAACACAGAAGCTGTTCAGAATGCCGCTATCGCAGGTCACTACGGCACACCTATCGTTGCTATCATCGGTGACGAAGCTGTTTGTGAAGAAGTTAAGAAGTTCGTTCCTGAATGCGAAGGCATCGCTGTCAAGGAAGGTCTCTCCCGTTTCTGCGCAATGAGCGTACATCCTAACAAGGCAAGAAAGATGATTTATGACGGCGTTAAGAAGGCTCTCGCTCGTTTCGAAGAAATCAAGCCTCTCAAGCTTCAGGAGCCTATCACAATGGAAATCGACTTCAAGGATACAAACATGGCTCAGACATGTGAACTCATCCCGGGCGTAACACGCACAGCTCCACGCACAATTTCTGTTACAGGCGACGCTGAAACAATCTTCAAGCTCCATGAGCTTATGATTTTCCGCCTTGTTGACAGAATGGCATAATGAAGGTCGGCATAGATTTAGAGAATAACACCCGTTTTGTCCATCTGCTGGAAGATGCCCATTTTATGGAGCGTATTTATGCTCCTGTGGAGCGGGAGTACATCGCTAAAAAAGGCGCTAAAGCAGCGGCTGGCATATTCTGCGTCAAGGAAGCTTTCAGCAAGGCTCTCGGCATCGGTATTTTCAAGCTGAAATATCACAATGCTGTCGTGATGCGCGAGCAAAGCGGCAAGCCTTATCTCAGCCTTACAGGTCCTTATGAGGGTATGAAGGCAGAAATAAGCATATCCCACAGCGGCGAAATGACAACGGCTGTCTGCATTATTGAATAATGATATACAGAACGGTCAATTTTGAGCTCGGAATGCCTGCGGTCAGCGAGATTCCCAAACGGCTGGAAAATGAGATAAACCTTTCGAAAAGCTATGGAGTAAAAGTGCTTAAAATAATCCACGGCTACGGCTCATCGGGCAAGGGCGGAAAAATACGCACCTGTTTAAGGCGTGAGCTTGACGAAAGGCTGAAAAAGGGAAGCCTGAAAGCGGTCATTCACGGCGAAAAGTTCTCGATTTTCGACGAAAGCACAAGGGGCATACTTTATCTCGATAAAGCGATAAGGCGCGACCCTGACCTTGACAGGGCAAACAACGGAATAACTCTTATAGTGTTTAAATAATAAAACGGCAGGTTAATCCTGCCGTTTTTGCTTGCCGCAGATCATCTTGAAAAAGTGACTATTATATGATATAATATCTATAATTAGGCACAAAGGAGCGATATTATGGCAAAACTTAAGGTTATCGTCGTCGGCGCAGGCGGCAGAGGCAAGGATTATACAGATATTATGGCTCGCTTTCCTGAGAAATTTCAGGTGGTGGGCGTTGCTGAGCCTATAATGAGCCGCAGGGAATATATGCGTACAAAGCACAGTATTCCGGCTGAAAACTGCTTCGATACATGGGAAAAGATTCTCGAAAAGCCTAAGCTTGCCGATGTTGCAATAATTTCCACAATGGACAGAATGCATTTTGCTCCTGCGATGGCAGCTATCCGCAAGGGGTATCATCTTCTTCTCGAAAAGCCTGCCGCGCCTACCGCAGAGGAATGTCTTGCCATTGAAAATGAAGCGAAGAAATACGGTGTACGCATTCTCGTCTGCCATGTGCTCCGCTATTCGCCATTCTATATCACGCTGAAAAGTCTTATAGATAAGGGTGAAATCGGCAGAGTTATGTCTATCCAGCACGCCGAATGTGTGGGCAATGTCCACCAGAGCCACAGCTTTGTCCGCGGCAACTGGGGCAATGCCGAAAAAAGCTCGCCTATGCTTTTGCAGAAATCGTGCCACGATATGGATATTCTCCAGTGGCTCGTCGGCAAGGATGTAAAGAGGGTAAGCTCCTTTGGCTCGCTTACATATTTTACAAGAGAGAATGCCCCTGAGGGCTCGCCTGAATATTGTATCGAAGGCTGTACGGCTGATTGCCCTTACAATGCGGTGAAATTATATTATGATGACAAGGACAATGACTGGTTCAGAAATGCCGCTACGGGTATTGTAAATCCTACAGATGAAGAGGTTGCCCACGCCCTTAAAACCACACAGTACGGCAAGTGCGTTTTCAAATGCGACAACAATGTTGTCGACCATCAGGTTGTAAATCTTGAGTTTGAGGACGGCACGGTGGTCGATTTCAACATGAGTGCATTTAATAAGGGCGGCAGATATATACGTGTAATGGGCACAAAGGGCGAGATAGTAAACCGCGATACCAATGGCGTGCTCGAGCTTTATAAGTTCGCTGACGGCTCGAAAACCCTCATCGACATCAAAACCTACGGCGATACGATAGTTTCCGGTCACGGCGGCGGTGACGAAGGCATAGTTCACGCCCTTTATGATTATCTTACAACAGGTGAAATCACAGAACAGCTGAGCGAAATCGGCATTTCGGTGAAGAATCACATGATAGCCTTCGCAGCAGAGCAGTCGAGAAATACAGGCAAAACAGTAAATATTAAAGAATATATCGACAGTATTAAATAAAAGGAGAAAACTATGAAGTATTTATACAATGCAGAAGGCATCTGCACAAAGCAGTTTATCATTGAAGTTGAAGACGGCAAGATGGTCAGCCTCGATAGTCCACGTCCTGGCTGTCAGGGTAATTTCCTCGGCATGGCATCCATCACAAGAGGTATGGATATTACAGACATCATCGACAGATATGAAGGAATCCCTTGCAGAGGCAAGCTTTCTTCCTGCCCTGCAGAATTGGCAAAAGCTCTCAGAATGATCAAAAATAATGAGCTTGCTCCAATTTCAGAATAATTTTAAAAAAATTGAAAAAACTGTTGACATTTTCTCTCGGGTGTGGTATTATATACAAGCACTCGAGAGAGTGACAGAAAGTTTGAAAAGAAAAACAAAAAACTTTAAAAAAAGTTAAAAAAGTTCTTGACAAACGAAAAAAGATATGCTATAATGAAAAAGCTGTTGTGAGAGCAACGGTGAGAAATGGAAGCATAGCTCAGCTGGGAGAGCATCTGCCTTACAAGCAGAGGGTCACAGGTTCGATCCCTGTTGTTTCCACCAAAACGTGGCCGTGTAGTTCAGTTGGTTAGAACGCTAGCCTGTCACGCTAGAGGTCGACGGTTC
>JAFSBG010000011.1 GCA_017441945.1 Clostridia bacterium | reverse complement strand
GGATAAATCCGTATGTGCGAAAAATAATTTATGGAGGAAATCTCACATGAGAAAAATGAACAAGATCGTTGCTCTTTCTCTTGTACTTGCTATGGCTCTCTCTATGATGGCTTCTGCTGCAAGCTTCAAGGATCAGGCAACAATCAATGCTGATCTTATGGACGAAATCAACCTCCTTGTTGCTCTCGGCGTTTACTCCGAACAGGGCACAGGTGCAGGCTACTTCGAACCAAACGGCACAATCACACGTTCCCAGGCTGCTAAGATTATCTACGTTCTTAAGAATAAGGGCGTTGACAACGGTGCTACATCCTGGACAGGTCTCAACATCTTCGACGACGTAGAAGTTGGTTCCTGGTATGAAGGTTATGTAAACTACTGCGCATCTGTAGGCATCATTGCTGGTACAGGCGACAACAAGTTTACACCAAACGGCCAGCTCACAGGTGTTGAACTCGCTAAGATGCTCCTCGTAGTTATCGGCTACAAGGCTGATGTAGAAGGCTACACAGGCGCTAAGTGGGATGCTAACATCCTTTCTGACGCAGAAGCTGCTGGCTTCTTCGTAGACTACGAACTCCCAGTACGTGGTATCGTAACACGTGAATGGGCTGCTAAGATGATCGTTAACGCTCTTAACGCTACAAAGGTTAAGTACGAAGACGGCGAAGCAGTTGAAATGTACAACTCTGACAACCGCCCAATCACATATGCTCAGCAGGACCTCGGCCTTGCTAAGGAATCTGGTATTCTCGTTGGCACACCAAACGTTATGCTCGGTGACGGTGCTATCAACGAAGAAGGCACAAACAAGTACTCCTACATCGTATTCGACGGTGAACAGGAACCTGCAGCTATTGAATATGTTGTAGACGAAGCTCTCCTCGGCCAGTATGTTGACGTTCTCTACAAGAGCAACACAAACGTATTCGACAGCGGTGTTAAGATTTACGGCATCACAGCTAACGAAAAGGTAAAGGTAGTTGAAACAACAGTTGATGCTATCTCCGTTTCCAAGATTACAGACGACAATGACAATATCAACGTTAAGGTTAACGGCGTTACAAAGAAGATCGACGAAGATACAACTATTACTGTATACGTTGACTATGCTAACGGCGCTTCCAAGACATGGGGTACTGTAGATGCAGGCACACTCACAAAGACAGCTATGTTTGATGGTCTCACAGCTGGCGCTAACGACGGCCGCGCTGTTAAGCTCATCGACAACAACGATGACGGCATCTATGATGTAGCTCTCGTTGGTTCTGTTGTATACGGTGAAGTTGGCTACATCAATGCAGCTAACCACACATTCCGTGTAACAAACGTTCTCTCCGTAACTGAAGAAGAAGTATACGAAGACCTCGTATTCGTTGATACAGTTGCTAAGGGTGATATCGTTAAGATCACAAAGGATGTAACATCCGGCGTTGAAAAGACAGTTATCGAAAAGGTTGACGTTGTAACAGGCGCTATCTCCAAGGTAGTTAACGCTACAACAGCTGTTATCGATGGCACAGAATACAAGCTCGCTGCTGAAGAAATCATTTCCGGTGACTATGCATTCGCAACAGATACAAAGGCTCAGGATTACTTCGTAGATGGCAAGTACATCGTTTACACAGCAGCTATCGGCGCTACAGGTGCTGAATCTCAGACAAACATCGCATACGTAATCGCTAAGAAGGTTGTAACAGACAGCTGGACAGACGTTGCAACAAACAAGATCGAAGTTCTCAAGAACGACGGTACACGTGAAATCCTCGTATACGATAACGATATCGACAATGCAATCCCATACGACAGAATCTCTGCAAACGCAGTTGCTGAATACGTTATGAAGGATGGCAAGATTGGTCTCGTTTCCCTCACAGGCAATGGTATCGGTACAGTTGAAGCTACAACAAAGAACGAAGGTAAGGAATTCGATAAGTCCGCTAACAAGTTCTTCTCTGGCAACACAACATATCTCGTAAACGACGAAACATACTTCTTCGTAGTTGACCTCTCCAAGGGTAACACAGCTGACAACAAGTACTCTGTTGTTAAGGCTTCCGAACTCAACGGCGATATGGATGCTAGAGAAGTTAAGTTCGCATACGCACACGAAGGTATGCCATACCTCTACTTCGCAGTTCTCGAAGGTGCAAAGCCAGGCGCTGATGCTTCCGAAGGTATCGCTATCGCAGCTGGTACTGTAAACGAAATCCGTGACGGCTCCACAAAGATCTTCACACTCGAAGTAACAAAGCTCGACGGCACAGTTGTTACACTTAAGGCTAAGTCTGACATCTTCACAGCTGTTAAGTACCAGATCGTTGACTTCGAAATCGGCAACGACGGTTACGCAACAGTTGCTAAGTGGGATATCAGCGATGCTTCCTACGTAGCAGACGCAGTTGTATACGCAGACGGCAACGCTCTTATGCTCGACAACCTCGGTTATGTTGAACTCGCTTCCGACGCTAAGGTTTACTATGTAGACGCTTACAAGTCCGGCACATCCGACAGAATCATGGTTTCCGAAGGCACAATCGCAGAAGCTGCTGAAGTTTCTGAAGGCGTTCTCGCTGAAAACGTTCTTTACAAGCTCAACACATCCAATAAGATTTCCCATCTTATCGTTGAAGTTGACGGTGAAGCAATCGTAAACTACAACAACTAATTTCTAATTAGGTCAATAGAAAAACCACCCTTCGGGGTGGTTTTTCATTTTCCCCGACAAAAGTTTTGTCACTATTCCCGATTATACACCCCATGTCAACTAACAGCAGGGTTGTGAACAAAACAGTTTACAACCCCTCCACCGTTGTTCCAACGGTCCCCCTCCCCTTGCACAGGGGAGGCATAAAGTTATTCTTGCCTCCTTCTCGTAGAGGGAGGTGCCCGCAGGGCGGAGGGAGCGAAATCTACACATCAAAAAAGACCATCCGAAGATGGTCTTTTTTATTTTATAAACGTGCTACGCACTACACCTCATCCGTCAGCCTACGGCTGCCACCTTCCCCTCGAGGGGAAGGCTCGGTTTGGTCGCTAAACAATACCGCTGATGCGTACAACTTCGATGCCCTTGTCTTCCCATGCCTTGAGAATCTGGTTGAAGCCGACAGAGTCACTTGCCATATGGCCAGCGATGATAAGGTTGCCCTTGTTGAGCTTTCTGAGACCTTCAACAACCTCCGGAGTTGCGTGCATTGCGATGAATGTGCCAACACCTGCGTTGATGCAAGCTGTGTATTCGTCGAGAGTTGGAGCGCCTACGCCGTACATTTCAACATAGATCTTGCCTGCAAAGCTGTCCTTATTGCCAACCCAAACCTCTGGCTTCTGGCCGTCGAGAGCTTCAGCATATTCGCGGATTGTGAGAAGTTCATCAATAACATCACCAACTGTGCAGCGTGGATTTCTTTCCATAAGAGCATTCATCTTAGCCTGAACTGTGCGTTCTGCGAGGATGTCAGCAGGAGTATGGAAAGCAACGTCATTGATGTCGAGAAGCTTTGCAACGTCGTGCATCTGAGTCTTGTTGCGTGTATGGCCAGCCTGATTGCGCTTTTCGCGGCCTGCATAAGCAAGGCGCTGAGCCTCATTGATAGGCACACCGCATTCCATGAGCTTCTTCATATGGTCGCGGCCGAAAAGTTCGCTGATGTTAGGGTCCATAATGCCGTTAGGATGGTGCTGAGCAACACAGTCGAAGCCTGTCTGCTTTGCAACGAGGAGCATGGAAGTGTCCATATCGATGCCTGCGAGGACTTTCTTTACTTCCTTGCCGTTGTCAAAAACGATGCCGGAGTCTTCAGGCATTTTATCGAGACCTACGAGATCGAGCACGAGCTGATACATTTCTTTAACTGTCATTTTTGGTACCTCCAAATAATTTTTGTTAGATATATTATATAATGTTTTGGTGAAAATGTCAATATGAATAAGGTCATAACGTAGGGGGGGACGGCATTTATGATGTACTGCAATAACGGGCGAACACAGTTCGCCCCTACACACTGTCCATGTAGGGACCGGCGTCCCCGACGGTCCGAAAAAATAAAAGCCTTCCCTTGAGGGGAAGCCTTTGGAAAAAAGTGTAAGGGAAAGTCTCTGCGCCCTCCCGAATATGTCATTCTGAATGAAGTGAAGAATCTCCTACGATTCCCGCCCAGCTACTTGACAAAAATGACAGTAGTGTGATATTTATAAAAGAAATAGGGGAAATTTTAGGCAAAATGAAAAACCACCCCGAAGGGTGGTTTTTCTATTGAACTAATTAGAAATTAGTTGTAGAATGCAGGAGCAATAGCTTCACCGTTGATTTCCATGATGAGCTGTGTAATCTTGCCTTCTGTGTTCTTTGTGTAAAGAACGCTGTCTGCGAATGTGTTTTCAGCTGTTTCTACGGAGAGAACGAAGCCTTCACCTTCAGAAACGATGATTCTGTTGTCGCTGCCAGACTTGTAAGCGTCTACATAGTAGATCTTAGCATCCTTAGCGAGTTCCATGTAAGAAGCATCTCTGAGAACGATTGCATTGTCTTCAGCATACTTAAGAGCGTCTGCTGTACCAACAGTTACAACCTTTGTATCGTCAGCAACGATGTAGCCATTAGCGTCGAGCTTGTAAGTCATGAACTTACCCTTAACTGCGTTAAGAGCTGTATCATTCTTAGCCATAAGAACTACTGGTGTACCGTCGAGCTTTGTAACTTCGAGCTTGTAGATTGTTTCGTTCTTATCGTTAAGTTCCTGTGTAACCTGGTTAGCTGCGATAGCTACAACTGCAGAAGAAGCTGCTGTTGTAGAATCATCGAGAACTGCACATGTTACATACTTAAAGCCGGATTCGTTGAACATAATTGTGGAGTTAGCAACTGTGTTGATATCTGCCTTGAGTTCAGAACCCTTAACAACTGCGTACTTGTTGTCAGCCTTTACAACGAAGAAGTATGTGTCTTCGTTCATGAGGTATGTTGTTGTACCAACTGTGAACTTGTTTTCGGAAACATCAACTGCACCGTTGCCGGAAGTTGCGATTTCGCTGTCAAGAGCCTTGAAGTAAACCTTGCCGTCTACCATTACATATTCCATAATGGAGCCAACCTTAACATCTGTTGTCCATTCAGCATAGCCTTCTGGCTTGTTGGATGTGTATACCTTGTATTCAAGGATTTCCTGTGTGCCGTCGTTCTTGAGGATTTCTACCTGCTTCTTAGATGTTTCCTTACCCCAAACATCAGTACCTGTAACTGTCTGAGCCTTGATTACATAAGCAACATTTGTAGGAATTTCCTTTGTTGTGGAAATGTCAGCCTTGCAAACGATGTACTTACCGTCTACGAAGTAATTTCTAGCAACCTTGTCAACACCTGTTGGCTGATTTGTGCCATTTGCATGATTTTCATATGCAACGCCGTCGATTGTGAATACGTCGTCAACAAACTTTGTGATAGCGCCTGTTACAACGTCGAGCTTTTCAACAACTGTCTTCTTAACACCTGTTGCGAAGTCAAATGTAACCTTAATTACATCGTCCTTGGAAACTGTGTCAACGAATACGAGCTTGTCGTAATCAGCCTTCTTAGTTGTGCTGATAGCGTTAGCGTTGTTGTAGATGTTGTTAACTGTGAAGTAACCGTTTGTTGGGTTTACATACTGAACCTTGCCGTATGCTACAGAGTTTGTCATAATAACATCGATCTTGCCGTTGTTATCTCTGTCGATCATCTTGATTTCACGAGCATCGTTGAGCGCAAAGAAAGCCTTTGTTTCTTCTGCGTTCATAGCATCTGTGTAGATGTAGTCAACATAGTAGAGAACGGAGTCTTCGAAGTTCTTAGCATCGTACTTAACAGCATCGATAGCTGTATCTGTGATGATATTGTTTTCGTGAGCTGTTACGCCGTAAACCTTAGCATTTTCATCAAGTGTGTTGCCCTTAAAGAGAACTGTTACCATGCTGCCGAGGAGTTCTGGATTAGCATCGTATACGAATTCTACATTTTCAGCAAATGTGCCGATAGCGGAGAGCTTGTTCTTGCCGTTTTCGTTGTTAGCAGCAGAACCGGACTTAACGAGCTTTACGTTTGGTGTTGCGATAAGAACATCAACTACTTCATTGAGACCGAGGTCCTGACCCTTGAATGTGATAGGTGTGTTGCCGTTGTACATTTCAACGAGTTCACCATCTGCATAGCGAACCTTTGTAGCGTTGATAGCGTTAACGATCATCTGAGCAGCCCATTCACGTGTTACGATACCCTTAACGGAGAGTTCGTAGTCTACGAAGAAGCCAGCAGCTTCTGCGTCTGCGAGTACGTTAGCATCCCAGGAAGCACCTGTGTAACCCTGAACATCTGCCTTGTAGCCGATAACTACGAGGAGCATCTTAGCGAGCTGAACACCTGTGAGTGTTTCGTTTGGAGCAAACTTGTTGTCGCCTACACCAGCAATGATGCCTGTGGATGCGCAGTAGTTTACATAACCTTCATACCAGGAATCAGCTTCAACGTCTGTGAAGATGTTGAGGCCTGTCCAGGATGCAGCGCCGTTATCAACGCCCTTGTTCTTAAGAACGTAGATAATCTTAGCAGCCTGAGCACGTGTGATTGTCATGTTTGGTTCGAAATAACCGTCACCTGTGCCCTGTTCGGAGTAAACGCCGAGAGCAACAAGGAGGTTGATTTCGTCCATAAGATCAGCATTGATTGTTGCCTGATCCTTGAAGTTTGCTGCAGAAGCCATCATAGAGAGAGCCATAGCAAGTACAAGAGAAAGAGCAACGATCTTGTTCATTTTTCTCATGTGAGATTTCCTCCATAAATTATTTTTCGCACATACGGATTTATCCCCGCTGTGCAAATACATAATATCAACACTTTTGGCACCATATAAGAATTATGAACTCAAGGCGTATAATTTATGGATAAATAATGAACCATAGGTGTTAAAAATTAGTGAAATTTCGGCTGTTTTTGGCGAAAATCTGGAATAATATGTAAAATAAAAGCCCCCTTGCGGAGGCTTTTTCCTTTTATAATTTTATGCTTTCAAAAGCTTTTCTGAGAGCTGTATAGTATTCGATCAGCACAGGCGCATTGGCACTTTCAGGCTTCATGGATTCAAGAGCTTCAATCATTGCATTTGCATAAGTTATATTTGCCTTGATGTCGGAATTGAGCTCATTGATCATCTTTGTGCGCTTTGCCTTGTCCGCCTTAATAACAGAAGGGGAGTTCGAATAGATGAAAACGCACGCGAAATAGCCGAAGTAAATGGATGCTATAGTAAGAATAGTTCTGTCCTGAGCCAGTGAGCTGAAATCGAGAACAGATGTGACAATGGCGCCCACTGTGAAAATCACACCTGTGGCAACCAGATTGATGATCACATAGGCCAATCCGCCCGAAAGCATACCGGAAATAATGCCGAGACCTGCGACGATAAAGAGCTTTTTCATATTACCTGTGCCAAGCCACATAACACTTTCAGGATCGACAAACCAGATATAGCCGATGAAACCGACGCAGAGGGCGAGGGAAATCAGCGCAAGTATCATTTTGAACGAATTGCCTATCACAGGCAGTTCTGTACTTGCTTTTTTGCACTGTGCGAGCGCATTACCGAGAGTACCTGCAAATGTGCCCGAAGCATGGTGTTCCTTTGTGATACAATTTTTGTTTTTCAGGTGACCGACAAGATTTATGATGGACCAATTGCAGTTATAGTGGCTCTTTCTGCCAATAAGCAGAGCTTTTTCACTAAGGTCGATGGCAGTGTCAGCATGATTTGTGGCAGAGGCATAGCTACAAAGATTTTCGATGTAATCGTTGCGCTGTTTGTCTGTAACAGATGCATCATCTGCCATTTTATATGCGGCAGAAGCTGAAAGATCACGCATTTTCTTTTCGTCAGCAGCTGTGCGCGCAGGCTCGGAAGGAGTCTTTGGCTTTGCAGGAGAAACTGTAGTTGTTTTTTGTTTTGCAGGGGCGGTATCCTTTTTGACAGGAGCAGACTTTTTCGCATTTTCCTTTTTAAAGCGTTCAGCTTTGACTTTTGCAGCCTCAGGACCGATGATGGATTTATATTTGTAGTATACACTGTCTGCATCAGGAGCCATATCGGAGAGATACTGTGACACAAGACAATTATATACATCGATGAAGTCAGCATACAGCTTGTTATAGTATCTGAAAAGATTATTTATGTATCGGTTTGAAATATAACCGATCTTTTGCTGATTATTTTTGTAATAGTGCAGATTGACATAATGTGCATTGATATATTTTAAAGCGGAGATTATATAACCGATAGCTGCAATAAGGTTATCTGTTTCAACAATGTAGGCTTTAATCTGAGTAAGGTCTCTGAAATTTCGCTCTGAAGCCCCCTTGAGCTCGGCATATTTATAGCCGGTCATACCGACATATTTAATGACATTGTCATTTGCATCGAAGGCTCCGCCTGCATCAAGATGTTTCTGGAGGTCAAGAGCAACAGTATGGTCGTAAGTAAGATTGCTGAGGATCAGCCATTTTTCAAGGATATACACGGAGTCCTGCTTGTCGTCATGGGCAGGAGGGTATGCACTTGAAAAAAGCGGATTTACATAGTCATATTGCTCATTATAGACAAGGCGGGATGTGTCGTAAAGAGAAAGCGAGTAGAAGTCATTAAGTGAACGCTTTAATTCAGCTTTGCTTTCTTCTTTTTCATCCTTCTGAGGGAGTTTGGAAATAAACTCTGAAAAGACTTTATCCGCATGGTCGTAATATTCTTTTGCATCGGCAATTTTAGATGAAACATAAGCGGAAACAGTTTCATCAAGGTCATTCTTCTCTGCAAAGGCAGGAAGGTTTTTACTCATGAATTCGAGAGCATTCTGAATACACTTGACAAAAAGAGCAACGTTTGCCATTTCATTTGTTCTTTCACCCTTGTCAAAAGCGGATGCCATCTTTTCAAGATAACCGTAAAGTCCGAAATTGCCCGGTGCATTTGCAGTTATAGTGCGGTTTGCCATAAGAGCTGTGAGCTGGAACTTATAATCAGCAGTGAGCAGACGTTCACTAAGATCGAAATCTTCTGCTGAAACAGATCTTCCGTCGGCATTTACATCGGAAAATTTAATGGAAAGATCCAGCTCTGCATTGGAACAGGCGTTTTTAAAGTCTTCTGGAAAATCTGAAAGAAGACTGAATTTATTTATATCAGCCAATGAATAATCGGTGAGATTCGGCATAATTTTTCCTCCTCGCGAAAAAATAATTATGCATTAATTATACTCCTGAAAACAGCTATTTTCAATCCATAAAATAAAAAAGCCACCCTTTCGGATGGCTTTCTATAAAGATTGAGATTAACCCTTGATGTAGTTGTAAACGGACTTTACGCCGAATCCTGTGCCGCCTGCAGCAAGACCGTCCTTCTTTGTCTTAGCAAATGTCATGCCTGCAACGTCCATATGGATGAATGGCTTGTCTTCCTTGAATTCGTCGAGGAAGAGACCAGCGCAGATACCGCCGGCGCCGTTTGTGGAGGAGTTGTAAAGGTCTGCAATGTCAGACTTGATGAACTCACGGTATTCGTCGTAAACAGGGAGACGAGCGTACTTTTCACCAGAGAGGAAGCTCTTGGAGTTGAGCTCTTCAAAGAGTGCATCGTCTGTTGTGAGAACGCCGCAGCAAACATTGGAGAAGAAGCCTGCGCAGGAGCCTGTGAGAGTTGCAAGTTCGATGATGGAGTCAACATTTTCCTTGCGTACCATGTATGTGATAGCGTCAGCAAGTGTAAGACGGCCTTCTGCGTCTGTGCTTGCTACGAATACGCTCTTGCCAGCCATTGTGTGAACGATATCGCCGTTTCTGTAGCCCTTGCCGTCGATTACGTTTTCACAAGCTGCAACAACTGTGACAACATTCTTAGGGAGCTTGTTCATAGCGATAGCACACATTGCGCCGATAACTGCGCCTGCACCAGCCATATCGCCCTTCATGGAATCCATGCCTGCGCCTGGCTTGAGGTGGAGACCGCCCGAGTCATAGCAGAGACCCTTGCCGATAACGCCCTTGGCAACGCCTTCGCCGCCGTTATAACGCATAACGATGAGCTTTGGTTCGTTTACAGAAGCGCGGCCGACTGTGAGGAATGCGTTCATGCCCATTTCAGCGCAAGCTTCCTTATCGAATACTTCAACTTCAAAGCCGAATTCCTTGCCGTATTCAGTAACTCTCTTTGCCATTTCAGCAGGAGTCAATACTTCAGCAGGTTCGTTGACAAGGTCACGAGCGATCATGATGCCCTTAGCGATGTTTGCGCCTTCTTCAAGACCCTTGGAGATGTCTTCGTCAGCGTAAACGTGGATTTCCTTGTTTGTATAGTCAGCCTTCTTGATGAGGTACTTGTCGAAAGCATAGTCGCAGAGTGGGAGAAGGCTTGTCATCTGACGAGCGATTTCGTTCTTTTCGAGGAAGTACATACCTGTGAACTTATCCCAGAAAATAATCTCGGACTTCATTTCGTTGAGAAGTGTGCCAACCTTGAGAGTTGCCTTCTTGAATACGTCGAGAGCCTTTTCGCCGACAGAGCAGTCGAAACCAACGATGATGAGGTTTACGAACTTGCCTGCAACCTTGAGGCGGAGGTTCTTGATTGTGCCCGGCTGGAGCTTGAGGTCGTCTTCCCCGTAAGCGTTGTCGAAAGCTTCCTGAAGAACAGGGCAGGAGAACTTGATAGGAGCGTCAAACTTTGCGTAACGGATGATTGTGTCCACATTCTGTGGGCAGGAGTTAACCATTTTGAAAATCATAGTGCGAGTATTCCTTTCAGTTTAGTTTTTATACATTTATCATAGCATATTATATAATGTAAAGTCAATGAAAATGATACTCTTTGTGCAGATTATGTATATTTTGCCTCCCCTGTGCAAGGGGAGGTGCCGAGCAAATACGAGGCGGAGGGGTTGTTTGAGGAGAAGAACATCTATTCAAAACAGAAGCATAGTATGCTCGTGAAAAATTTATTCCGATACCGAACGGAGCAAATCAATAACACGGGTAAACGATTCACTTTCCGATATGCCGCCGTAAATTGAACCATTATAATAGAGTATCAGCTCAAATTTATTATGTGGGTCATAGGTGCATATCTCAAGTTTTTCGTCGCCTTTTGCAATTGTAATGGTTGGCTCGGCAGGCAAAAGAAGCTGACCTATACGTTCAGTTGGCACTATGGTTTTTGCCCAGCCCAAAACGATTTCAAGCTCATCACCCGAGAAAATATATATAGGAGCACCGCCTGCACCGTTCATCGTGTAAGCCTCAGTTGCATTTTCAAGAAAGCCGTAATCGAATAACGGATATGTGCCGAGAATGTAAAAAATGATCCCGACAGTGCAAAATAATATAAAGACAGCAGATATAGCACGCTTTGTGATATATTTTTTCATAATCTTATCACCTATCCAAAATATTTTTCCACAAGCTCGTTTATACGGCTGACGGTTTGTATTTCATTTTCGTTAATCCTAAACTCAAATATTGGTCGGTTTGAGCTATAAAGAATAACCGTTGGGAGTATATTACCGCCATCGTGATATATGCGTATGAAACTCTGTTCGTGGGTATATAAGTCTGTATATTGGTGATTTTGCGGAGGTGTTGGAATGTCATAATGGGCAGGCTTTTTACTCAGTATAATATCGCCGATGCTGAAAGCGAGGGCCGATAGCTCCTTGTTAAAAACGTCAGCCTTTTCCGAGCCGTTGTGAGAAATATCCATATCTCCGTAATAATGGTCGGGATTTTTCAAAAAGGACAGAATATTATAGTAGCTGAAAATATCTTTTACGCGGCTGAGAAGCTGAGCATCGCTGACTGCGGAATAGATTGCACCATCAAGCCATACAAGAGTTTCGTCTGCAGAATATGGCGCGACAGAAGCGGTCTTATCACCATTCCTGAAATGCAGGTAAGGAGATGAGCCGATAAGCATTTCCTCAATTTTGCCGTCAGGCTCTATGGTTTTTGCCCAGTGAAGCATGATTTCCAGTTCTTCGCCCTCAAAATCACGCTCAAATTTACTGTTCATAAATCCGTTTGTGGAATAAGCGGCGGTTGCGCCCTTGAAAAAGTCATAGTCATACCGAGAGTAGCTCCCAAATACATAAAATAAAGCAACAGTGATGCAGAATAGTATAAAAACAGATAGTAAAACCCTTTTTGTGATATATTTTTTCATAATCTGCACCTCCTTTATATATAGGACAATTCAGGGCGTGAAAATGGGACAAAAAACTATGTCATTCTGAACGAATGTGAAGAATCTGTCGCAGACACCTTATAAAAAGCCTCTCCTGTGTAAGGGGAGGGGGACCATCGGAACGATGGTGGAGGGGTTGTTCGTACAAACCACAGGAGATTCCTCGCTTTGCTTCGGAATGACAAATATTACCGTAGGGGCGGGTTTCCATGCCCGCCCGTAGTACAACAAAAGGGCAATCTTGCGACTGCCCTTTCATTATATAATATATTACTTGTTGATGAGCTTATCGATGAGTTCATCGGATGGGATGTAAGGAAGAGTGATGTGAGCTGTATCCTTATGCTTTACGTTGTATTCTGTAGCAACCTTCATGGCATTTTCGTTTCTTGCCCAGCTTCTTCTTGCAACACCGCCCATAACGTCCCACATCATAGAGGACTTGATAACGTTGTCAACACGTTCAGAGCCGTCGAGAACGAGACCGAAGCCGCCGTTGATAGCCTTGCCGATACCAACGCCGCCGCCGGTGTGGAGAGCGATCATTGTCATACCGCGGGCTGCATTACCTGCGAAGCAGTGTGTAGCCATATCAGCCATAACGTTGGAGCCGTCCTTGATATTGGATGTTTCACGGAATGGGGAGTCTGTGCCGCTGACGTCATGGTGGTCACGACCGAGCATTACAGGGCCGATTTCGCCGTTTCTTACAAGTTCATTGAAGCGGAGAGCGATCTTGACTCTGCCTTCAGCATCCTGATAAAGGATACGAGCCTGTGTACCGACAACGAGCTGATTCTTTTCAGCATCGCGGATCCATACATAGTTGTCGTTGTCCTGATAGCAGCGAGTTGGGTCGATGCATTCCATAGCAGCTGCGTCTGTCTTGTGGAGGTCTTCAGGCTTGCCGGAGAGACATACCCAGCGGAATGGACCATAGCCGAAGTCAAAGAGCATTGGACCCATGATATCTTCAACATAGGATGGGAAGATGAAGCCGTCCTTTTCGTCGTAGCCGTTCTTGGAGATTTCCATGCAGCCTGCGTCGTAGATAGCCTTCATGAAGGAGTTGCCGTAGTCAAAGAAGTATGTGCCCTTGGCTGTGAGATTCTTGATAACGTTGAAGTGACGGATAAGTGTTTCGTTGACAAGCTTTACGAAGCCTTCGCGGTCTTCCTTGAGCATTCTTGTACGTTCTTCAAATGTGATGCCGACAGGGCAGTAGCCGCCGTTGTATGCGTTGTGGCAGGATGTCTGGTCGGAGAGAAGGTCGATGTGAATGTTGTTCTTGTCAGCGTATTCGAGAAGGTCAACGATGTTGCCGTGGTAAGCGATGGACATTGGCTCCTTCTTTTCAAGATATTCCTTAGCCCAAGCGAAAACTTCTTCGAGGGAGTCGGAACGTCTTGTTACCCAGCCCTGGCTGTGGCGTGTTTCGATACGGGATTCGTCAACTTCAGCAAAGATACCAACTGCGCCTGCGATATCGGAAGCCTTTGGCTGTGCGCCAGACATACCGCCGAGACCGGAGGATACGAAGAGACGGCCTGCGAGGTTTTCGCCTTCCTTGAGGTGGAGAATCTTACGGCCTGCGTTGAGGATTGTATTGAATGTACCGTGAACGATACCCTGAGGACCGATGTACATAAAGCCGCCTGCTGTCATCTGGCCATAGTTTGCAACGCCCATTTCTTCAGCAACTTCCCAGTCGTCCTGATTGTCGAAAAGACCGACCATGAGGGAGTTTGTGATGATTACTCTTGGAGCTTCTGGACGGGATGGGAAGAGGCCAACTGGATGGCCGGAAGCGATAACGAGAGTCTGGTTTTCTGTGATGATTTCAAGGTAAGCCTTGATAAGGCGGTACTGCATCCAGTTCTGGCATACAGAGCCTGTTTCACCGTAAGTTACCAGTTCGTAAGGATAAAGAGCTGTTGTGAAGTCCAGGTTATTTTCAATCATAACCTGAATAGCCTTACCGTCTGTGCAGTTACCCTTGTATTCGTCGATTGGGTGACCGTAGATTCTTCCTTCAGGACGATAACGGTAGGCATAGATTCTGCCGTAAGTATAGAGCTCGTCGAGGAACTCAGGAGCGAGCTTTTCGTGGAGATGCTCAGGAACATAGCGGAGTGCATTCTTGAGAGCTACCTTTGTCTGTTCAGGTGTGAGACGGAAACCGCGGGATGGAGCTCTGCGGATGCCTTCGACAAACTTAGGATATTCAGGGAGCTCGTCAGGAAGCTTGATTGTCATAGCTTCATAAACATTCTGATTAGTCATTGTTTTTCTCCTTATTATAATATTGCCTTGGGGCAATGCGATATATTTGCGTTGCAAATGCGATATGCACTAATGTGCGCGATATATCTGTAAACAGATGCGATGTGTCTGCTTGCAGACAATAAGGTGTGCTGACGCACGGATTTGAAAATCTCTCCCCCGCCCGTTGGGCATCCCAAAAATGGGGTTCCCGAGCAGCCTGCTGTCTGGGGTGAATCTCAGAGGGAGGCAGGAAATATTGTATGATCTTCTCGGCTCCCTCAGACGAGGGAGCTGGCAAACCGAAGGTTTGACTGAGGGAGTGAATTTCTTCAATCCATCTTATCTCAATGTACCGATAGCCTTTTCAACAACGTCAACGATTTCGTTGTTCTTGACCATTGCGTCAAATTTTGCCATTTCTGTGTACATAACTCTGTCTTCCTTGACAGGCTGGACAGACTTTCTTACGTGTTCGTAAACAGCCTTGCCTGCTGTGCCGAGCTTGTCTTCGCCGCGGAAGTAGATGCCCTGTGTTGCGCAGAAGAGCTCGATAGCGAGAACCTTCTGGGAGTTGTCGAGAACCATTCTTGCCTTACGTGCTGCTGTTGTACCCATACTTACATGGTCTTCCTGGTTAGCGGAAGATGGGATGGAGTCGACAGATGCAGGATGGCAGTAAACCTTGCTTTCAGAAACCATGGAAGCTGCGGAATACTGAACGATCATAAAGCCGGAGTTGAGGCCGCCGTCAGCAGTTAAGAATGCAGGGAGACCTGCAGAAAGCTGAGGGTTGACAAGGCGTTCTGTTCTTCTTTCGGAAATATTTGCGTATTCAGCCATTGCAATAGCAAGGAAGTCCATAGCAAGAGCCATTGGCTGACCGTGGAAGTTACCTGCGGAGATAACGTCATCATGGTCGGAGAATACGAGAGGATTATCTGTAACAGCGTTGATTTCGCGTGTTACTGCTGCGTAAACATATTCGATAGCGTCGCGGCTTGCACCGTGTACCTGTGGAGCACAGCGGAGGGAATATGCGTCCTGAACCTTGCCAGGCTGAATCTTGCCAGCGTTCTGGGAGTCGGAGAGAATCTTAAGCATATTTGCAGCGGCATCCATCTGACCCTGGTGACCTCTTACTTCGTGAACCTTTGGATCGTAAGCCTTTGTGATAGCGTTTAATGCTTCACCTGTCATGCAGACTGCGATATCAGCTGTCTTTGCAAGATTTCTTGCATCATAGCAGAGGAGAGCAGCCATAGATGTCATGATCTGTGTGCCGTTGATGAGAGCGAGACCTTCCTTTGCGGAAAGCTCGATAGTTGGGATGCCCGCCTTGTCCATAGCTTCCTGACCGCTCATGCGAACGCCTTCGTATTCAGCTTCGCCTTCACCGAGCATAACAAGAATGATGTGGGAAAGAGGAGCAAGGTCGCCGGAAGCGCCGAGAGAGCCCTTCTGTGGAATGATAGGGTGAACATTCTTATTGAGCATATTCACCATTGTCATAAGTGTGGAAAGGCGGATGCCCGAATTACCGCGTGCAAGAGCGTTGATGCGGAGAAGCATAGCGCCGCGGACAACTTCTGTTGGGTATGGATCGCCCATGCCGCAGGAGTGGGAAATGATGAGGTTGCGCTGGAGAGCAGCTGTGTCTTCGAGAGGAATGAATGTATCGGAGAACTTACCGAAGCCTGTAGTAAGGCCGTAGATGATCTCGCCCTTGGAAAGCTTTTCTTCAACATAGTCTCTTGCCTTGTTGACAGCGTCGATCGCGTTCTGAGTAAGCTCGATCTTTTCGTAATTTCTTGCTACCTTGACCACTTCTTCAATGGTAAGATGGCCATCTTCAATTAAAATTGCCATAGTTTTGCCTCCATTTTGGATTTTCGAATAAATTATTTTTAAAGTTTTTGCAGTACAAAAAGCCGTACTTAAAAGACCGTCGGATTTTCCGATGGTTATCCAATAATAATTATATCATTATTTTAAAAGACTTGCAATGATTTTTATTTTTTGGTATTATAATATGTATAAAAGCAATAAATAGCAAAAGAAATAATTATGAAAATTGCAATATAGAAGCGCTGCATACACAATGTGTGATTACATACCGCTGTGCGGATATAAGGTATGACTTCGTCGTGGATTAAATAATCGGGAGCGACAAGCAGCTCCCCTACGCTGCAATCTCTCGCCTCCCTCTGACGAGGGGGGTGCCTGAAAGGCGGGGGGAGAGAAAACCTATCAAATTGCGCCACAGGCATCTCAATATTTGCCGAAGGCAAATATATCGCTCAGCGAAGCTGAACATCACTTTTATAAAGTAAAAAATATCACTTTTCAAGAAATACATCACATTGCGTCAGCAATATAAAAAGGAGACAAGCCTTATGACAGGAAAAATCAAAGTCATGGCGTGCACACCACGCGTATTCCTCGGCAGCCCTTACAAGAACATTCAGAAAATCACAGACTGCATTGAAAATGCCAAGTCAAAGAATGTCCGCATGATTCTCTTCCCTGAGTGCGCTCTCACAGGCGCAACATTGGGCGACCTTGCATCATTCCCTAATATGATCGAGCGTGAAGAAGATGCTCTCAATATGCTCATCACAGCATCGTGCGACTTCAATGGCGGTATAGTAATCGGTCAGAAAGATAAAGTATTGTATATTAAAGCTGGTAATATACAGAAAGTATTTGAAAATGAGCCTGCTGTCATCGACGGCGTGCAGTATATTCCTGCCGCAAACCCTGCGGAAGCTCTCGGATTCCACAAGACAACAGAGCAGATCGCCGAAATGAGTAAAATTTGCCCTATAGTCTATGCAAGCGCAGGCTACGGCGAAAGCACAACAGACACTGTGCCTGACGGCGTTATGGTAATCGCTGAAAAGGGTGAAATTCTTGCGCAGAATGCCGGCGTTTACGGCGAAAACTTCGGCAGAATCAGAGAGTTTGCCGCTATTATCGCAGATGTTGAGCCGGGCTACACACCTGTCGGCATGCCTAAATTCTCCGAATATGAGCCGGACCTTTCTGTAAAGGCTCCATTCCTTCCGAAGGATGTCAAGCTCTATGATGAGTTTGCCCGCGATATTTTCCACATTCAGGTTGCAAGCCTTGTCCGCCGTATGGAGCACATCCATGCAAAGTGCGCAGTTGTCGCAGTTTCGGGCGGTCTCGACAGTACGCTTGCCGTTCTCGTTGCAAAGCAGGCTGTAAAGGTTCTCGGCCTTCCTGAAGAAGCCTTCATGGCGATAACACTTCCATGCTTCGGCACAACAGGCAGAACGCTTAAAAATGCCCGCGGTCTTATGGCGGCGGCAACTTCAAACAACCGCACAATCATTATCGGCGATGCTGTAAAGCAGCACTTCAAGGATATCGAACACGCTATCGACGATTACTCTGTCGTATTTGAAAATGCACAGGCTCGTGAGCGCACACAGATTGCTCTCGACCTTGCCAACAAGCACGGCGGTGTTATGGTGGGCACAGGCGATATGTCCGAGCTCTGCCTCGGCTTCACAACATTCGCAGGTGACCATATGTCTATGTACGGTGTAAACGGCGGTCTTCCAAAGACTATCGTAAGATTTGTCACAAAATATCTTGCCGATACTCCAGAGTTTGCCAAGGAGGCCCCATTCCTCAAGGACATTTTAGATACACCAATTTCACCGGAGCTTCTCCCTCCGTCTGACGATGTTATGAGCCAGAAGACAGAAAAAATCCTCGGCTCCTATGACCTCCACGACTACGTGATGTATCACATCTTAACCGGCAAGAACACGAAGGATATTTTTGCAGGCGCAATGAGCGCATTCGGCAGTGAATATCCTGAAGAAGAAATCAAGAATACACTCAATACATTCTTCCGCAGATTTGTAACACAGCAGTTCAAGCGCAACTGTCTGCCAGACGGCGTTTCCGTCCTCGGTATGTCGGTATCCCCACGCGGCGGCCTCGATATGCCATCCGATATGCTGGGCGACGTCTTCGGCATTATTTAGTAAGTCTAATCGTAGGGGCGGGTTTCCATGCCCGCCCGCAAACAGAAAGATACAGATATGAAAGAAATCATAAATGGCCACGAAATCGAGATAAAAAGCGAACTTTCTCCCCAAATAATTGAATTTCTCATCGACAGCCATAAGAGCATTTTCGATAAGGAATTCCATTTCAACCCGATATTTTTTGAAATGGTGGGGAAAACGATAACAGACTTCGGCAAAGACTTCAACCCTGAAAAGGACTTCACCCTCATCGCCTATGTTGACGGCGAAAAAATGGGCAGCATTTCGGGCATCGGCAGAGAAAACGGCAATGTCCAGCTCCGTTTTTACTTCCTCCATGAGGGCGCACGCGGTATGAAGCTGGGCAAAAAGCTCTTTGTCGCCGCTATGGACAAGTGCAAGGAGATGGGCTATAACCATATCTTCTTCCACACATTCAATAAGCTGGAAGTTGCCCGCGCAATGTATGAAAAGCTGGGCTTTGTCATAACAGGCTCGGAAAGCAGCGAGGAAATCACACAGGGCGCAATAGAAGAAGTCTGGGAAAAGGATATATAGCATCAAAGCCACTCATTCTGAGTGGCTTTTCTTTTACGCATAACACAAAAACTTTGACATAACATACATAAAGTGGTATAATAAATATGTATACGTGGAAAAACAGACCATTACAATTTATCAGGAGCTATGAAGGCAGTATTTAAGAATTTTATCAGTAATCTGGCAATAATAGCTGTTGTGACGGCGATTATCGCCTTTATGTCTTATAAAACCTACGATTTTTCGATGCTCGTAAACTTTGGTACAGGTTTAGCTGCGGCAGGGGCTTTTGTGTTCATTTTCCTCGGATTCGATGGCGCAAAAGGCTTCATGACAAAGACCTGAATCGCCGATGTTGCAGGGATAGGCGGTCCCGCTTACGGCGAAGACACCCACGGCAGAAATTATAAAAATCGTGTGGAAATCGTCACAAAAAGAACATACGTCGGTGATACAATGGTGCAGCGATTGATAGACCTGCTTATGCCATTCATCCTCGGCGCAGTGTGTATGATAGTCGGAGTTTTTCTGATAATATAGTCAATAACAGCCGTTTCGGCTGGTTATCAAACTTCTGCTGTAGCAATACAGTAAACAAGGAGAATAAATTATGAAACGAATAACAGCATTTTTGTGCGCATTTATGATGCTCTTTTCCGTGTGCGCACAGGCGGCTCAGCTTTCGACAAGCGTCGCTATAAGACCGCAGTATCAGGCGGCAAGCGTATTTTCCGAAGGCTTCGCAGCTGTCAAGAAAAGCGGAAAATGGGGCTATATCGATGAGACAGGCAAGGCTGTCACAAAGTTTGTCTATGACTATGCAGGCTCTTTCACAGAGAGCAAGGCGATAGTCGGCAAGGTTGTGAACAAGCAGTCGGTCACAGAAAACGGAAAGATGAGAACAGCTTACGATGTTCAGCTTTTCATCATCGATACAAAGGGCAATGAAACAGCCTTTGTGAAAAACGGCGAAAATTATGTCTGCAAGGACTTTGATATGACTCTCGATGCAGGCTTCTACGGCGGCATCACAGCATTCACATCGGAAGATGAAGTGACATACTTCAAACACGACGGCACAGTTTTCCCGTTCACACCAAAGTATATTCCTACAGAAGGCAAAATGATCTTCTGGAATGAGGCAAAGCCTGAAGACGGCATCAACGTCACAGATATGGAAGGCAATGTGCTTTTCCACACAGGCGATGTGGACAAAAACGGATACCGCACAACACGCATTTACCCGTTCAATCAGGGTCTTGCAATGGCGGACATTGCAAAGTTTGACGAAAACGGCAATATCCTCGAATACGGCTACGGCTTCATCAACACAGAAGGCAAGTTTGTAACTCTGCCTTACTACCGCGATTTCTACAGAAGCGGTGTAAACAGCTATAAGATCTTCAATGACGGCGGTCTTGCTTCCATTATGAAGGGCGGCAAGTACGGCGCTATCGATAAGGACGAAAATGAACGTATCCCATTTGTTTATGATAAGATCTTCACTTTCCAGGAAGGTCTTGCACCATTTATGAAGGGCGACAAATGGGGCGTTATGGATATCTACGGCAATATTATCGTCGAAGCAAAGTATAAGAATATCACACGCTTCAACGGCGGCCTTGCAATCGCTCACGACGGCACAAAGGCTGTCATCATCGACAGAACAGGTGCAGAAGTGAAGTCTCTCTCCAATATCGACCTTTCTTCCTATGTTCAGGAAACAAAGCTCGAAGACGGCACAGTTCTCATCTCATCCAACCCTCCGACAGATATGCTCATCACAAAGTCGGGCAGTTCCTACGGCTATACAAAGCTGGATTTCGCTCCTGATCTGCCTACAGAAAAGGATGTTGACACATGGGCTATCGAAGAAGTTGGCAAGGCTATAAACAACAAGCTTGTTCCAAATGAGCTTCAGAACATCTATCGTGAGAATATCACACGCGAAGATTTCGCAGTTCTTCTCACACAGTTCCTCGAAACCTATTATAATAAGACTATCGATGAAATAGTGCTTGACAAAACAGGCAAACCGATAGATAATTTTATTAACGAATACCCATTCAATGACGCATTCACAAAGGAAATCATCGGCCCTTATGCCCTCGGTCTTATCAACGGCAACGGCGCAGGTGCCTTTGTTCCATGCGACTATATCACAAGACAGGACGCGGCTTCTCTGCTTGCCCGTCTCTCTAAGTTTATCGGCGATGAAGGCATCGAAAAGGTCGAGGCCACAGCGCTCAATGACTTTAAGTATGTTGCCGATTATGCCAAGGATAATGTAAAGTATGTCCAGACAATCAAGGTTATGAACGGCACAGGCGGAAATAATTTCTCGCCTCTCGGCTACTACACAAAGCAGCAGGCATTTGTCACAATGAACAGACTTTTTGAGGCTGTTTCAAAATAAAAATCTATTTATAAGGAGAAATACAAAAATGGAAAAGAAAATCGTTACAGTACCAGGCGCACCAGCTCCTCTCGGCCCATACTCCCCAGCTGTTGAGATCGGCAACCTCGTTTACACATCCGGCCAGCTCGGCACAGACGCTGCAGGCAACCTCGGCGCAGATGTAAAGGAACAGACAAGACTTTCCCTCACAAACGTTAAGAACCTCCTCAATGCAGCAGGCTGCGATATGTGCGATATCGTTAAGTCCCTCGTATTCATCAAGGATATGAACGACTTCGCAGCAGTTAACGAAGTTTACGCAGAACTCATGACAGGCGACGTTATGCCAGCTCGCTCCTGTGTTGAAGTTGCTCGTCTTCCAAAGGACGCTCTCGTAGAAATCGAAGTTATCGCTCTCAAGAAGTAATGACATATACAGGAATGCTGCCGTTTTACGGCACAGACGACCTTGAAGCAACGGTTAAGTTTTACCGTGATATCATGGGTTTTGAAATTGCCAGAGACCAGAAAACATGTATGGTTTTCAAAATGTGCGAAGGCGGCTATTTAGGCTTCTGTCAGCACATGGAAAAGGTGCAGAATCCTCAGTCTGTTATGATTTCGGTCCTGACAGATGATGTGGACGGTATTTCTGCACACCTTGAAAAGAATGGCTATGAGGCGTGGAAAAAGCCGAATGTCTACGAAAAGTTCAACATTTACCAGGCTTTCCACACAGACCCCAACGGCTATACTCTGGAAATTATGAAATTCTTGTAAAAAATAAAGACCACCTGAAAAGGTGGTCTTTTTGTATGCAAATGTCATTCTGGATGAAACGAAGAATCTACTGCGGTTTGCACAATCTATGTAGGGGAGGGTCTCTGCGCCCTCCCGCAAGGGCGTAGCCCGTTTATTATTAGCCCCCTTTGCCTAAAGGGGGGATGTCCACAGGACAGGGGGGATATACCTTATTCAATCACGCCGCAGGCACATTATCCTAAATAAGCCACAGCTTCCTCTCTGTTCATCCATATATGAATCCCGCCTGCCGAATCGGTGAAACGGTCAGGGTCAAAGCCGACGGCGTAAACCATTTCACCCTTTTTATAGATGAAATTCTCATCCACATAGGCGTGAGCCTCGGTGTAAACCGTCTTGTAATCAGGACTTTTAATCGTCAGTACTTTTGCTTTGTCGACGCGGATTTCCCTGCGTGTACCCTGCACGCGCTGTGCATCTTCGGGAACAAGAAGCATTACGACCTTACGGCCGTAGCAAACCTTCCAGCCGATGAAAGCCCCCTTTTCAGGGCATCTCATGTGGAAGTTTTTCGTATTTTCATCGGTAATAAGTCCAGTTAAATCGGCCTTGTAAAGGGCAGATGAGGACATATCCGTGCCGCGGATGTCGGCATTTTTCATATTGCACGAGCGCAGGTCGGCAGATTCAAGGCAGGTGTGGCGCAAATCGGCATTTTCCAGCACAGAGCCGCCGAAAAAGGCATTGTGAAAGGTGGAATAGGAAAGATTTGCCCCTGTCATATCGCAGGAACGGAAATCACAGCGGTCAAAGCAACACCCCGATAAATCACGTCCGCCCAAATCAAGGGCGTCAAAAATGCAGTCGGAAAAATCGGTAATTCCGCCCGCCAGCATTTCATTCAGTTGTGATAATGTTATGTTTTTCATGGTAAATCTCCGCTGTAAAAACAGTCATCATGCCATCTTAAATGGTTTGTGTCTATGTACTCCCATATTTTTGTATAATCGTGGACATTTCTGATAATATGGTCGTGAAATGAGCGTTGAAAGACAGGCTTGCCGTTAGAATTGGCGAGTGCATTTATATCCTTTGTACACTTATACTTTAGCCAACCGACTACAGTACTTATTGTAGGGGAGGGGTCGCCTCTCCCGTTTTCTTTGGATATGCACAAGATGAGATGTATGTGATTGGGCATGATAACATATTTGTCAACGATTACATCGGGATATTTTTCCGGTATCATATCAATGCATTTTTTGACAGCCGAGCCGAAAGGACTCAGCTGCGGGAGGGGTGACCCCTCCCCTACGATATTTCCGAAAATACATCGCATATTTTGCGCGCAGATAGTAATAAAATATGCCCCATTCTGCGAATAGTCAAAGTCACGCAAGCGAGTAGGCTTTCTTTTTGGAAATTCATTATCCATACAACACACCCAAATCGACCACTTTCGCCGCATATCGTCCCGTAACCTTATCTGCTTCAGTATAATCGCAGAAAGCCACACAGTTACAGCCGTAGAGCAGGGCATAACCGCGGACTGTGTTGGCAGGACGAGTATAAGCCTTGTCGATAGCCTTCTTCGCCTTGCCCAGCATTTTATCGTAAATCTTTAGGCACTCGGGCAGTACGCCTGTGTTGTTGCTTTCAAGTCTGTCAAGCACAAGCACATCGCGGATATCCTCGCCGAAATCCCTGAATAAATCGTAAATCAGCCCAGTGAAATCGTCAAGCTTACAGCCTGCAGGATAATTTATCCCCTTCGCAACGTGCATAAACAGGTCAAAAGGCGTCATTTCAGTCTTTTCAAGTAAAAATGCAATAGTGCGGACAAACCTTCCGCTGTTGTGCATTCGCTCAACAATATCCTCAAACTTATGAAGCAAAGCAAGCTCGGTTTCATCCATCAGATCGAACTTTTTAATCTCATACGGCGCATTTTCATCGCATTCCATAGCGTATTTGGCCATGTCAGCGCGTAAACGTGAGCCGTAAAGCAATTTCAGAAAGCCCACCTGCAGCATATTTGCCCCGATTTTATAAGCCTTGTTGAAGCTTTCACGGAAGCTCCCCATATCCTCGTGAGGCAGACCGATTATAAGGTCGGTGTGGATGTGAATATTGGAGTTATCCACAAGTACCCCCAGGTTATACACAGAGTTATCAACAGATGTGGCGCGATTTACCGCCTTTAAAGTCGAATCGTTGAAGCTCTGCAAGCCTATCTCCATCTGGAAGCGCCCTTTCGGCGCAGTTTTCAAAAGCTCAAGCTGTTTTTCTGTCAATAAATCTGCACCGATTTCAAAATGGTAGCATATATCTTGGGGAAGCCTGTCGTCATTCAGCAGGAAATCCCATATCTTGTATGCTCTCTCTGCATCGGCATTGAAGGTGCGGTCGACGAATTTTATTGTTTTTGCTCCGCTGTGAGCCAACTTTATAATATCGTCAAATGCCCTTTCGAGAGGGAAAAAGTATGGCTTTTCGTCTCTGCCCGAAAGGCAGAATGCACAGGAAAAGGGACAGCCGCGGCTCGTTTCAATATAGGTGATACGCCCGTGAAGAGCGTCGAAATACTCGTTGTTATAAGGCGAAAGCGGCAGTTCATAGAGATAGCCCCTGATTGTTTTCTCAGGCTTTTCTCCCTTTTCAAGAGCGTCAGTAAGCTCTCGCAAAGCACGCTCGCCGTAGCCGATGACGATATGGTCGGCATAATCAGAAAAACGCTCGGGCGAATGGCTGACCTCAGGTCCGCCGTAAATTATAATCACATCGGGCAGAGCCGTACGGAGCATCGCCGTAAGTTGTTTTACATAGGAAATGTTCCATATATAGCACGAAAAGCCCAGAATATCGGGCTTTTCGGACATAATTCTATTGAAAACTTTGTTTATATCTTCGTTTATCGTGCACTCAAAAACATCATAGGAAGGACAGGCAGCCTTGAGATACCAGACAGCCAGAGCCGAATGTATGTACTTTGAAGCGCAGGAAACAAGTAACTTTTTCATAATGATTAGTAAAAAATGGAGTGTATTTTTAAAGAGCCTCCCTTGTGTAAAGGGAGGGGGACCATCGGTACGATGGTGGAGGGATTGTCTTTTAAGTCAAGACTTTAATTAAATCGAAAACTGGTCAGCCGAGCGCAAGGCTCGGGGTGCCTACGGCGTCAACTTTTGTGATTTACCCCATTGAACAGGTTCAATGGGGACCCCCGAATGATTAAATAGACACGCGGACACTCGTCCGCGAGTCGGGCATTCGCCCTCTCAAAAGTTGCAAAAACTGCAAACGAAAACGGGGTCCCCGGACAGCCTGCTGTCTGGGGTGAAAGTCAGGCAGTTTGATCACCAGACCACAGGAGCGCCGAGTGCGCGACCGGTGGCGAGTGCCACCGCACTTATTAAATTTTGCGGGGTCCCCGAACAG
>JAFSBG010000108.1 GCA_017441945.1 Clostridia bacterium | reverse complement strand
TTGTTTTATTTTTTATTGTTTTTATTTAACATTTGTGAGCCGATTACCAATGCCAGTGTCACAACAAACATAAGTGTGCAGATAGCATTGATTTTCGGGGAAATGCCTGTCTTGAGCTGTGTGTAAATCTTGAGCGGGAGCGTTGTTGTCTTTGCGCCTGTGACGAATGTACTTATGATAACATCGTCAAAGCTCATTGCAAAGGCAAGCATCATACCGGAAAGAATAGCCGGAGTTACAAGAGGAACTGTGATGTCCCAGAACGCTCTTGCTTCTGAGGCGCCAAGATCACGGGCAGCTTCGACATAGCTCTTGTCAATACCGACAAGTCTTGCTTTGACAAGCATGAAAACATACGGGATGGAGAATGTTGTATGTGCGATGATAAGCGAAGTCATACCGAATGGCAAACCAATAAGGGAGAAGAAGACAAGGAAAACCATACCGAGAATGATTTCAGGTATCATAATAGGAAGAGTGGATACATATTCAATGATACCGTTTGCTTTGAGATGCTTTCTTGACATACCAACAGCACCAAGAGTACCGATAACACCAGCCGCAAGGGAAGAACAGGCACCTAAAATAAGGCTGTTGACAAGAGCATCAAACATTGAACTGTCATTGAAAAGCTCCTTGTACCATCTGAGGGAGAAGCCTGCCCATACAGATGTGATCTTGCTTTCATTGAAAGAGAAGATGATAACAAGCAGAATGGGCAGATACATAAGGCACATCACTATGGCAAGATAAATATTGGGCAGTTTAGTCTTGTTTCTCATAAGATGCCCTCCAGTTCATTGACCTTTGTGATTTTGCGATATGTATAGATAAGAATACTTGTCATGAGCATAAGAATTACGGCAAGAGCCGCTGCAAATGGCCAGTTGTGCGCCTTCATAAGTTGTTCCTGAATTACATTACCGACGAGAACGACCTTGTTACCGCCGAGAATATCTGCAATGAAGAAAAGGCCCATGGAAGGAACAAAAGTGAGAATAATACCGGAGAGAAGTCCTGGAAGTGTGAGCGGAAGAGTTACTGTGCGGAATGCTTCAAATGCAGAAGCACCGAGATCGCGCGAAGCTTCAACAAGACTCCAGTCCATCTTTTCAACGCTGGAATAAACGGCGAGAATCATAAATGGAACGAGAGCGTAAACCATACCGACTACGACAGCAGGATATGTATAAAGAAGCTTGAGCGGCTCCTGAGTTATGCCTAAGAACATCAGAATCTTATCAAGAGGACCATTTGCACGGAAAATAATGATCCAGCCGTAAAGTCTGATAAGGGAATTAGTCCAGAAAGGAACCATAAGGAGAAGCATCATTCTGCCGCGCCATTTTGCTGAAAGCTTTGCCATAAAATAACCAAATGGATAACCGATAATTATGACAAGCAAAGTGGTGAGAACAGCAAGCTTGAAAGACTCAATAAAAGTTGTAAGATAAATAGGTTCTAAAATATCAAGGTAATTCTTGAATGTAAACTCATACACAACACCCCACGATTCGGCCTGTTTAAGAAAACTCAGCACAAACATATATATGATGGGGAGAGCTACAAATGCTATTGTAAATATATAGATGGGAGCCAGCATAGCCAGCGACATCTTTGAGGAGTTCTTATTTTTCATAGGCTTACTCCATATCTACAAATACAGCAGAAGAAGGCTCGAATGTGAACTTAACTTCCTGACCTACAGAATATTCAGAAGTAATGCCGTGCTTTGTTGCAACCACTTCATTGCCATCGGAAAGTTTGAGTGTGGTTCTGAGCATATTGCCAACGAAGTTCACATCGGAAATAACTGCCGAAAGACCTGTTTCGGAATCTGACTTATTAATGAGAATGTTTTCGCCACGAACTGCAAAGTTGACCTTCTGGTCGGTGTTTACAGTATATTTACCACAGTTTACAAAACATACGCCATACGCTGTGACAACCTTTGCAACGCCGTCCTTGACCTTTTCAACAACACCTGAAAGAACATTTGCGGAACCAACAAAGGAAGCGACGTAAGATGTACGAGGGTTGTTGTAAATATCGTTAGGGTGAGCAATCTGCTCGAAATTACCATTACGCATTACAGCAATTCGGTCGGACATATTGAGAGCTTCTTCCTGGTCGTGCGTGATATAAATAAATGTAATACCGAGCTGCTTCTGGAGCTTTTTGAGCTCAAGCTGCATCTGGCGGCGTAAACTAAGGTCGAGAGCGCCGAGAGGCTCGTCGAGAAGAAGGACATCTGGTTGATTCACAATAGCTCTTGCGATGGCAATACGCTGACGCTGACCGCCGGAAAGTTCACCCGGAGTACGCTTTTCATAGCCTTCAAGCTGAACAAGAGCAAGAGCATCGGATACAATGCGTTTTCTCTCAGCTTTGTCAACCTTTTTAAGCTTAAGGCTGTAAGCAATATTATCGAAAATATTGAGGTGGGGGAAGAGGGCGTAATTCTGAAAAACTGTGTTTACATTTCTCTTGTTTGGCTCAAGATTTGTGACATCTGTACCGTTGAGATAAACCTTGCCGCTGTCGGCTGTTTCGAGACCGGCAATGATACGAAGTGTAGTTGTTTTGCCGCAGCCGGAAGAACCGAGCAAGGTTACAAATTCGCCTTTGCTAACTTCAAGGTCTATACCCTTGAGAACATGGGTGTCACCGAAACTCTTGGATATATTTTCAAGTTTAAGAATTATATCTGACATATGAATCACCTGGTAAAAATTATTGTTGACATTATGCTAATATTATAATATACTTAAAGCAACAAAATTACAAGTACGATTTTAAAATTAGGTTAGTATCTTTTGAGATACTAAGGAGGAAATATGAAGCATACAGACAATGAATTTGAACAGGAAATGTTCTGTAAATGTCCTTATGTAACGGCACAGAAGGTGCTTTCAGGCAAATGGGCGATACTTATCTTGTGTTATCTAAAGAATGGTCCGCTTCGCTTCAATGAGCTTTGCAAATATCTCAAAGGCCTTACTCAGGCTACACTTACAAAGCAGTTAAGACGTCTTGAAGAGGATAAACTCATTGTAAGAACGGTTTTTCCTGTTGTTCCGCCTCATGTTGAGTATTCACTCAGTCCTATTGGTGAGGAACTGACAGCGGTGCTTGATGCGCTCAGTGATTTCGGTGTCAAATACATCAACTATATGCGCGAGAATGATATGACAATTGAAGGTATCTGTGAAGATGCTGGTACTGAACAGTGCCGTTGCCATGCAAATCAGGATGAAAAATAAATATTTATATTTTCAATAAAGCTGTAACTTGATTATTGAAAAAACAAAAGGCAGGTTAATCAACCTGCCTTTTAATTTTATACTGAATTAGTAAGCGATACCGAATACTACCATATGCTTAGCTGGCTTGCCGCAAACAGGGCAGACATCGGAGATGTGTTCCTGTTCGAATGGCATACAGCGGGATGGCATACCTGTTTCTTCCTTGATCTTTTCTTCACAAGCAAGATCGCCGCACCACATAGCCTTGACAAAACGTGGCTTTTCAGAAATGTTGTTCTTCATTTCTTCGAGAGTTGTAGCCTTGATTGTGTTGTTGTCCATGTTTGCCTTTGCCTTGTCGTAGATAGCCTTGGCAAATACATCGAGCATTGCCTTTACGCTGTCTGCAAGACCGTCAAGAGATGTAACTGTCTTTTCGCGGTTGTCTCTGCGAACGAGAACACAAGCGTTGTTTTCGATATCACGAGGACCGATTTCAAGACGGAGTGGAACACCCTTCATTTCATATTCAGCAAACTTCCAGCCAGGGGAGTTGTCTGTGTCGTCAACCTTTACTCTGATGCCTGCAGCCTTGAGTGTCTGAGCAACTTCACGAGCCTTGTCGAGAACGCCTGGCTTATGGGAAGCAACAGGAATAATAACAACCTGAATTGGAGCAACAGCTGGTGGGAGAACGAGACCGCTGTCATCACCGTGTGTCATGATGATACCGCCGATGAGACGTGTGGAGATACCCCAGGATGTTTCGTGAGCGTAGGACATACCGCCTTCACGGTTTGCGAAGGAAATGTCGAATGCCTTTGCAAAGCCGTCGCCGAAATAGTGGGAAGTACCGCTCTGGAGAGCCTTACCATCGTGCATCATAGCTTCGATTGTGTAAGTTTCCATTGCGCCGGCAAACTTTTCCTTGTCTGTCTTTCTGCCCTTGATAACAGGCATGCAGAGATACTTTTCAGCGAGTTCTGCATAGTTGTCAAGAATCTGGAGTGTTTCCTGTCTTGCTTCTGCTTCTGTTTCGTGAACAGTGTGACCTTCCTGCCACCAGAATTCACGTGTTCTGAGGAATGGACGTGTGGACTTTTCCCAACGAACAACGGAGCACCACTGATTGTAGAGCTTTGGAAGATCTCTGTAAGAGTGAACGATATGAGAGAAGTGTTCGCAGAAGAGTGTTTCGGATGTTGGACGAACGCAGAGACGTTCTTCGAGCTTTTCGGAGCCGCCATGTGTTACCCATGCAACTTCAGGAGCAAAGCCTTCAACGTGATCCTTTTCCTTCTGAAGAAGGCTTTCCGGAATGAAGAGAGGCATTGCAACGTTTTCGTGGCCGGATTCCTTGATCATGCCATCGAAAATGTTGTGAATGTTTTCCCAGATTGCCTGAGCATAAGGTCTGAGAATAACGCAGCCCTTCATGGAAGAGTAGTCGCAGAGCTCTGCCTTCTTAACGATATCTGTATACCACTGCGCAAAATCAACATCCATAGGAGTGATCGCAGTAACGAGTTTCTTGTCCTGTGCCATTATCTAACTTTCTCCTTAATTTCCTTTTCAATTTTTTCGAAGAATGCTTCAGGTGCCATAACTTCTGTTTCGCCGTCCTTGCGGTTTCTTACAGAAACAGTACCTGCTTCTTCATCCTTATCGCCGAGAACCAGCATATAAGGAACCTTTTCGAGCTGAGCCTGACGGATCTTATAGCCAACCTTTTCGCTTCTGGAGTCGATTTCAACTCTTACGCCCATAGCCTGGAGCTTCTTCTGGATACCCTTGGAGTATTCAAGAGTTCTGTCTGTAACAGGGAGGATACGAACCTGTTCAGGAGCCATCCAGAGTGGAAGTGCACCTGCATACTTTTCGAGGAGGAGAGCAAGTGTACGTTCATAGCAGCCGATAGATGTTCTGTGGATGATGTATGGGTGCTTCTTGGAACCGTCGGAATCTGTGTATTCCATGCCGAACTGTTCAGCAAGCTGGAAGTCGATCTGAACTGTGATAAGTGTGTCTTCCTTGCCGTGTACATTCTTGATCTGAATGTCGAGCTTTGGACCATAGAAAGCAGCGTCGCCGTCTACTTCCTTGTAAACGATGCCCATTTCGTCAAGGATTGTCTTCATTTCACCCTGAACAGCATCCCACTGTTCCTTAGTGCCGATATACTTTTCCTTGTTGTTTTCGTCCCACTTGGAGAACTGGTAAGAAACATCTTCGCCGAGGCCGATTGTATCGAGCATGAACTTAGCGAGGTCTACGCAGCCTGTGAATTCTTCCTTGAGCTGGTCAGGACGGCAAGCAAGGTGACCTTCGGAAATTGTGAACTGACGAACGCGGATAAGACCGTGCATTTCACCGGAATCTTCATTTCTGAAGAGTGTGGATGTTTCATTATAGCGGAGAGGAAGATCTCTGTAAGAACGCATTTCGTTGAGATATGCCTGGAACTGGAATGGACATGTCATTGGACGGAGTGCGAAAACTTCCTTTGTTTCATCGTCTGGATCGCCAAGGACGAACATACCGTCACGGTAGTGCTGCCAGTGACCGGAAATCTTGTAGAGATCGCTCTTAGCCATGTAAGGTGTCTTTGTGAGGAGGTAGCCGCGCTTCTGTTCTTCGTCTTCTACGAATCTCTGGAGAAGCTGGATTACTCTTGCACCCTTTGGAAGAAGGATAGGGAGACCCTGGCCGATATAGTCAACTGTTGTGAAGTACTTGAGTTCACGGCCGATCTTGTTGTGGTCGCGCTTCTTAGCTTCTTCAATAGCTTCGAGGTGAGCATCGAGATCAGCCTTCTTCATAAATGCTGTGCCGTAGATACGCTGAAGCATCTTGCGGGAGCTGTCGCCGCGCCAGTAAGCACCTGTTGCACTTGTCAGCTTGAAAGCCTTGATGCGGCCTGTGTCAGGAAGGTGAGGACCTGCGCAGAGGTCTGTGAATTCGCCCTGTGTATAGAAGGAAATTTCGGAATCTTCAGGGAGGTCTTCAATAAGTTCAACCTTGTATGGTTCGTCCTTTTCCTTCATGAAATTGATAGCGTCTTCTCTTGGGAGAGTGCTTCTTACGATAGGAAGAGCTTCCTTGACGATCTTCTTCATTTCAGCTTCGATCTTTTCAAGGTGTTCAGGTGTGAAAGTTACATCGCTGTCGAAGTCATAGTAGAAACCGTTTTCGATAGCAGGACCGATAGCGAACTTTGTGTTAGGGTAGAGGCGCTTTACAGCCTGAGCCATAACGTGAGCTGCGGAGTGACGAAGTGTCCATCTGCCGCCTTCGGAATCGAAAGTAAGGATGTTGAGAGTATCGCCGTCCTTGAGAGGAGTTGTGAGGCTCATGAGCTCACCATTGATCTCGCAGGCGAGAGCAGCACGTGCAAGGCCCTCAGAGATCTGCTTACAAGCGTCCAATGCAGTTGAGTCAGCTGGTACAGAAATAACTGAACCATCTTTAAGTGTGATGTTAAGCATTTTTCTTTCTCCTTATATAGATTGAAAATTTTTAGTAAAAATAAAAAACGCCCCTGTGAAGTACAGAGGCGAATAATACATATCCGTGGTTCCACTCTGATTGCAGACCTAAAAAGAGCCTGCCGCTCAGGACCGAGTAACGCTGGTTAGACGTTGCTGTTTTTTTACCACAGCACTTCTCGGAGGATGGTAAAGATCTTCAAAAACAAGCTTCGCTTTCAGCCGCGGCGAAACATCTCTGGTGTTTCTGTGTACAAGATCTTCGTGGTCTCGTCATAGAATTTCATATTTTACTGCATACAATATTATCATAAATAAAACCTGTTGTCAAGTGTCTGAAAGTGTGTTATTATAATAAAAAATAGTTTTTTGAGGTGAATGATTATGATACATGTACCAAGAGTATGCGCTGTCCATGATATGGCAGGCTACGGCAAGTGTGCGCTTACAGTTGTTATCCCTGTTATGTCTGCCTGCGGCGTTGAAGTTTGCCCTGTGCCGACAGCAAATCTTTCTACAAATACAAGCATCAAAGGCTTTCATATGACCGACTATACAACGGAAATACCTGCATATCTCAAGCACTGGGTTGATATCGGTGTAAAGCTTGACGGTATTTACAGCGGTTTCCTTGGCTCAAAAGAACAGATTGATATCGTTATTGCCATGAAGGATATGTTCAAGCCAAAGCTCTTTGTCATCGACCCTGTAATGGGTGACAACGGTAAACGCTATAAGACTTTCGATGATGAAATGTGCAAAAAAATGCGTGAAATCGCAAAGGCAGCCGATGTGCTCACTCCAAATCTCACAGAAGCGCTTATCCTTATCGAAGAAGATTACGACAGCTTTGAAATTACAGAAGAAAATCTTAAAATCGTCTGTGAAAAGCTCCAGAAGCTGGGCGCAAAGAATATCGTTCTTACAGGTGCTCCGTTTGGTGAAATGCTTTACACAAGTGTTCTCAATGAAAACGGTGATTTTGAAATCATTAAGCAGAAGAAACTGCCTACAAATATGCATGGCACAGGTGATACATTCACAAGCGTACTCTGCGGTAAGATGCTCAACGGCGTAAGTCTTATTGAAAGCGCAAAGGCTGCAACTGAATTTGTAAGCTACGCTATGGAATATTCCTATGGTGTTGAAGATTTTATTGTAAGAGGAGTAGTGTTTGAACCATTGCTCCACAAGCTGAGACCATAAGGAGGATATTATGGATTTTTTGAAGTTTGCTAAAGAAAGATATTCCTGCAGAAAGTTTTCTGACAAACCTGTAGAAAAGGAAAAAATTGAAAGAATCATCGATTCAGGTCTTTGTGCACCAACTGCCTGCAACTATCAGCCTTATAAGCTTTGGGTGCTTCAGTCTGATGAGGCTGTAAATTATCTCAATAATAATACACCTTATATGTTTGGAACTAAAGCGGCAATTCTTGTAGGCTGTGATGAAAAAACTGCATGGGTCAGAAAGTTTGACAATAAAAACTTTGCCGATGTGGACGGTGCTATCGTTGCAACACAGATTATGCTTGCAATTCATGCCGAAGGTCTTGAAACAACATGGGTAGGACATTTTGATGCAAATATGCTTAAGGAAAAGTATCCTGAAATGGCAGAATACAATCTTATCGCATTGTTCCCTATAGGTTATGCTGCAGAAGATGCTGTGCCATCTCCTTTGCATGAAAAGAAGAAAGACAAGGCAGAAATGGTAAAATACCTTTAATTCAGGAGGAATAATATGCTTGAAGTTGGAATGAAGGCTCCGCAGTTTACATTGCCTGACAAAGATGGAAATATGGTGTCACTTTCTGATTTTCTCGGAAAGAAAGTTGTTTTGTACTTCTATCCAAAGGATAATACACCGGGCTGCACACGTCAGGCTTGTGCATTTGCAGGGGCTTATGAAAGCTTTAAAGATAATGATATTGTTGTAATAGGCGTAAGCAAAGACAGCGTAGCTTCACACAAGAAATTTGCTGAAAAGCACGATTTGCCGTTTATTCTTATCTCCGATAAAGAGCTTGAAGCTATTCAGGCTTATGGCGTTTGGCAGGAGAAAAAGCTTTACGGCAAAGTCAGTATGGGTGTTGTGCGAACAACATTTATCATTGATGAAAATGGCAACATCGAAAAAATAATGCCGAAGGTAAAGCCTGATACAAATGCCGCAGAAATACTTGAATATCTTGGAAAATAGAATAAAATGAAGAATGCAGTCACGCGAAAGTGTGGCTGCTTTTTCTTGTCGCATAAGCGTCAATAAACCACCT
>JAFSBG010000107.1 GCA_017441945.1 Clostridia bacterium | reverse complement strand
TTTATCATTCCAAGCGGATCGATGTATTCGCCGTCCTTCATGACTTCAAAATGAATATGAGGGACTTCCTCATTTTCCATAATATTTGTGCCGCCAGCCGCGCCGATGATGTCACCAGCCTTGATTTCAGCCCCTTCAGTCAGAGTGATGCCTCTGTCCAGACCCTTGTAAACGCTGACAATGCCGTCTTCATGGCTGATTACAACGCAGTTGCCGTACAATTCATCGTTGTAGACCTTCTCGACCGTACCGTTGCCGAAACAAGCCACCTGCGCTCCAACTTCGCACTCGATATCGACGCCGTTATGGGTGCGGTAGTCGCCCATCGTCTTGTCATAAACCAGCTCGCCCATCGAGAAGCTTCGCGACACCTTGCCGATGACAGGCGGAATATAAATCTCAGGCTCTGAGGGCTTTACAGCCTCTGTGGGAGCTTCTGTGATTTTCACGGGAGCAGAAGCAGGCTTTTCCTCTTTTGCGGCAGTTGTGGATGGTTCTTCGTCCTCAATGTTGATGCTGACATCGGGAATATCCGCCCCTGCAGACTGGGCATTCTCTGTAATGGGTGGAATCTCCACCTCATAAACCGGCTCAGCGGAGGGAGCAAAAAACAGTACATAACCTGAAACACCAATGATGCAAAGGCACACGGCAAGGGTTATGTAAAACCCTTTTCCCTCCAGGAAGCTGCTGATCTTTTCGTTGTTATTTTTGTTTTCCATAAGTTTTTCATCACCTCTGCAATCATTTTTCCCAGAGCTGACGAAAGTTATACAAAAATTATTGCATTTTTGAAAGTTTGGTGCCTGTGTAATAATGTGTCAGTATTTCGCCGTATTTTTTGCCTTCCAGCGCCATAGCTTTTGCGCCATATTGGCTCATGCCGACCAGGTGGCCATAGCCTTCGGTTTTGAAAACGAAATCGCCATCGTCGTATGTAATGGTGAAATTGGTGGAATTAAGGCCGAAAATACTGCGTATTTCTGTGCCTTTGAAGGTCTTTCCGCCTATGACGATGGTGTTGACTCCACCCGCCTCGCTGCGGTCGATTTCCCCTATCCAGTATCCGTCCTTCAGCTCAAACTTGTCCCCCGTCTTTGCGGTGATTTTTTTGATTAAGTCGGTCGACGACACACGCACTTCGCCGTGAAACTTAGGCGAATCCTCGCCTCCGTAGCTTTCTGTGCTTACAAGATAAGGATAATCGCCGCCCCATACATCGGAGGCATTTTCTGTCATTTTGCCCGATGCGGCATGAAAAACCGCAACAATTGGCTGGTCATCATATGTGATATACTCGCCATCCGTGTCATAAATCGCGCTCTCGATTTTGGCGCGGTAACTCGCCCCGTCACTACCCCACATCTCCTCGGCAGACTTATCGGAATACGCCTTGCAATGGCTATGGTCGGAGCACAACTGCGCACCCTTGTGGCTTTCGGCAATCTCATAGCCCTGCTGATAGCGGTATAATTTATTGAGGGTATATGTCCGCGCGGCAACCGCCTGCGCCTTTACAGCTTCTATCGGAAAGGAAGCGGGAATTTCAGCGCATATCACTCCATAAAGATAATCGTGGAGATTTATTGTCATCACCTCGCCCTCATGCAGGAGAGTTATCTCAGTGTTTTCGTCATAGCCATTGATATTCTCCGGCGGCTCATGTTCAGGCGCAGATGTGGTATACTCCCATAGTGTGTAGCTCTCCTTGTCCTCAAAAAGTGCAGCAATTTCCTTGAAATTTGTCAGCATAAAGCATATAAATAAAATGAGGGTGATTTTTTTCATATTTGCTCCTTTATTTTTCCACGAAATGTAGAATTATTCCTTCTTTTGTGTTATAATTATTAGTTGTAATCTATTTATATTCCCATGGAGTGATTTTATGAAAAAGAAGGCAAGTTTTCTCTTCCTCATCTCCCTCATCTTCGGCGCGGTTGTGGGCTATGTGCTAAGTGATATTTTTATTAAACATTACGACGGCTTTGCAGGAGTGATTCTCAGCTCGGCTTCTAAGCCGCTTATGCTGATGACAGCATTCCTCGTTATCTTCGCCGCAATTCTCTTTATAAAGTGCAAGGCTTTTTTTGGAAAAGCAAGACTTTCACGCAAGCTGACTTCTCTCGATAAGGTGCTCGTCGCCCTCGGCTGTGTGGCTATCGGCATATCGGCATATTTTGCCATTCTGAATGCTGACGGCGGATTTTTTGAAAAGGCATTTGCAATTTCGGCAGTCATCGCGGTGATTTATTTTATTGCATCCATGTTTTCCGTCCGCGGCACAATGACAGATATTCTTTCGAGCGCTGCTGTGCTGCCTGCCGCCCTTGTTCTGCTCAGCATTTACAAGATGAATATCCGCTATCCGAACATTTCGCTTTTTTCTTTTGAAGTGCTTGCTGCCCTCTTCCTTATGCTGGGCTTCTACTATATCTCGGCAGGCAATTTCAAGCATGTATGCGCTGCTATGCCTGTCTGGGTGACTTCTCTTGCTGTGATGTTCTCCCTTTCGTCTATCGTGACACACCATATCGTCATTAAAAATTACATTTTTGAGCCTGTTGCAAGCAGTTTCGCCATTTATTATTTCATAGGTGCATTCCTTGTGCTCCTCGGCTTTTCCTCCTCTCCTGAGGCTGAAAACAAAGAAAAACTCATCTATGACGGCAAGGGTTTTGCCATAGTAAACGGTGAAAATGCCGCAGGTTTTGACACAGAAGGTCAGGTTATCTTCCATTCCAGAAAGCCTGAAACAACGGCCGAAAATGCCGCCGTGACAGAGGATGATTCCCACTTTGCTGTGGAGGGTTTCACTGTCGAAGGTTTACTTCTTGACGGCGAAGGCGAGGCAGCTTATATACAGCACATCACAACTCCAAATGGCGTTACACTGCTCAATCTCGTCAACGCAGGCGTTGAAAATATGGGCGACAAGCTTATTAAAAAGACCTCTGACAACTATGAAAAGCTCGATTATCTCGTTGTCATTTCGAGCGAAAGCACATCAAAACTGCTTGTAAAGCTTGAAAAGAAGCTTAAATTCAAGAATATCATCATGCTTTCTCTCGACGATGATACCAATGCTGTAAGCGAAAAGGTTGTCTTTACACGCGGCGGCGAAATCGTATTGTAATTGATTAAAACAAAAGAAAACCACCCGAATCGGGTGGTTTTTTGTATTTAAATGATTTATCTGCTGTCGGGAAGATTATGCAAACGGACATAGGTTTTATTAAATCCGTGCGAAGCACACCTCGATTGCCATAAGGCAATCACCCGCTCGCAGAGCGTCTACTAAATGTGAGCTTGCCTCACACACAAGAGGTCCAGGGGGCAATTTTACCCCAAACAGCAGGCTGTTCGGGGACCCCGCAAAATTTAATAAGTGCGGTGGCACTCGCCACCGGTCGCGCACTCGGCGCTCCTGTGGTCTGGTGATCAAACTGCCTGACTTTCACCCCAGA
>JAFSBG010000106.1 GCA_017441945.1 Clostridia bacterium | reverse complement strand
GTTGCCGTGCTTTCGATAGGACGAATGCTTTCGGCAATTATAATTTTCCCACAGGTCGTGCTCTTTGTAATAGGACTTGTAACGTAAATATGAAACAGAAAAGCCACTCATCTGAGTGGCTTTTTTAGTTGAGAAATGTTATTGTAGAGACTGGCGTCCCCGACAGTCCGCAAGGGCACTTACGCAAGTCACATTTAATAAGTTTCTCTCCCTCAGTCATCCTTACGGATGCCAGCTCCCTCGTCAGAGGGAGCCGAGTGGTTTGTGCTGACCGAAGCCTCCCCAATAATGGGGCCCCCGCAAAGCCTGCTTTGTGGGGTGAAGTCGAGTGGAGGCAAGAAAAATTTTAAGCCTCTCCTTGTTAAGGGGAGGTGCCCCAACGGGGCGGAGGGTTGTAGGGCGTAGCCCGTCTATTTAATGGGTACCTGCGATGCATTTGATAGGTAACGCCTGTGGCTACACCTCATCCGTCAGCCTTATGGCTGCCACCTTCCCAAATGGGGTCCCCGAACAGCCTGCTGTTTGGGGCGTGAATCGAGGGGAAGGCTAAAAACTTCCTGTCACTCTGAACGCAAGTGAAGAATCTCCTCCACTTTCGCACAAGCCATGTAGAGGTTTTGCAAGAAAGACAGATTATTCTTTATCCATATAGACTTTCGAGCCTGTTGCGCCCCGCTGTCCCTGATATTTGCCGCGATATGGATTTAATGCCTTGTCGTCAAGCTTTGCAAACACAAGCTGACCGACTCTGCGCCCCGCCTTCAGCTCGATGGCACAGCGGTTGGCATTGAAAAGCTCAAGGGTGATTTCACCCTCAAAGCCAGGGTCCACCCAGCCTGCATTCTGAATAAAAAGCCCCATTCTGCCCAGAGAACTTCTGCCTTCCACAAAGGCAGTAAGGTCGTCTGGCAGGCGGAAATATTCCTTGGTAGTTGCAAGGACAAACTGCCCCGGAAGCAGGACATAGGTGTCTGTCTTGATGGTCTTGTACCTGATTTCCTCGTCCATGCTGATTTTGCCTGTAGGCGAATCTTCAACGATGCTGAAGGTGTCGCCAAGGCGTACATCAACGCTGGCAGGCTGAATCTGGGCATCATCAACAGGGTCTATGCCCAATGTGCCCTCTTTCAGCATTTTAAGTATGGTCTTATCGGATAAGATCATTATTCTTCCTCATTTTCTTCAACAGCAGGAGCTTCTTCAGCCTGCTTCATGCCTTCTAAAAGTGTGCCGTCCTGAGCCTTCTTATAGCGTTCAGCGAAAACATCCTTGTCAACTTCGCCGACAATCCATTCTGTTTCGATGTTCTGTGGTGTGACAAGAAGCGCCCAGCGCTTGAGCATAGCGGCATTTTCCTGACCTGCGCCGATGCTCTTTGATGGCTTGAACACCATAAGGTCGCCGTCTTCGATGATGAGGCAAGGATATGCGCAGCGAGTTCTCATTGCGCGTGTTTCCATCCACATGATGTAGATATTGTCTGTCTTGTGCTTTGCCTCATAGTGCATGAGAGGCATATCAGGGTCTGGACGCCACCATTTGTGACCGCCTTCAACTTTATTTATAAGAACGTCTGTATAAGCTTTCATTTTAATTTCTCCTGAGTTTTCATAATATTTTAATTATAGCGAGTTTTTCCCCGATTGTAAAGATAGATATTGCAAATTTTCCGTAACAGGGATATAATGATATAAGATGAATTTTTACGAAAGGACAAACTTATGACAGTTATATTATTACTGCTGACCTCATTCGTCAGCGCATTTATACAGTCGACAACAGGCTTCGGCTACGCCATCATGTTCATGGCGATTACGCCCTATTTCCTGCCTTATAATGTGGCTTCCGTGCTTTCGCTGGCAACCTCCCCTGTGGGCAATGTAGCCAATGTTTTCAAGCGCATCAAGAACGTCAACTGGAAACAGGTTATCATTCCAATGCTTTTCGCAACAGCTTCCACCTACATAGCAATCGAGCTGACAAAAAGCCTTGAGCTTGCCACAATGCGCCGAATCCTCGGCTGTCTGCTCTTCTTCCTTGCAATCTGGTTTATGTTCTTCAGCGGCAAGGTGAAAATCAAGCCGACACTTCTCAACTGCGCTATCGCTGGTCTTATCTCGGGCACAGGCGGCGGACTTTTCTCCATAAGCGGCCCGCCAATGGTTGTTTACTACCTCTCAGCCCTCAAGGACAAGGAGGAATATATGGCGACTATCCAGACATATTTCTTCTTCAACAACCTTGTCACCATCGGTATGCGAATAATCACAGGCACATTCCCAAGCTTCTCTGTTTTCATGTTCCTCGCAACAGTTGCAGGCCTGCTTCTCGGCGTTATGTTCGGGCAGAAGGTTTACAGCAAGCTTAACGGCGATGCCATGAAGAAGTATGTCTACGGCTTTATGGCACTTTCCGGACTGTGGATCGTAATTAACGGATAATTTTTTCAAACGAGACAGGTCTCGTTTGAGTTTATAATTGTAATTTAAGTTTTCTGATTATCTTTTAAATATGAAATATTTTCTTATAATTTTACTTGCGATTCTGCTAATCGGCTGTGATTATCTTTTCCGCTTTGCCTGCGACAGCAAGTTTAAACCGATCGGCAAGAAAAAGAAGCTGAACATGGGTGATAAATCGGCTTTTGACAAGCTCCGTGAGGAATTAAAGGCTGAAAGAGAGATACTTCTCGCCCGTCCTCATGAGGAAATCACAAGCAAAAGCTTTGACGGGCTCGACCTGCACGCCGACCTTTTCACCTGTGAAAAGGCTGACCGCATCGTGGTCTGCGTTCACGGCTACAAGGGCAATGGCATCAAGGATATGGCGATGGTCGCCAATTTCTACCTCGACCATAATTGCCATGTTCTGCTCATCGACCAGCGCGCCAGCGGAAAAAGCGGCGGCAGATATATCACCTTCGGCATGAAGGAGCACCGCGACCTTTGCGACTGGCTCTTCCTTATGGACGACAGATTTGGCACATTGCCGATTTATCTTGACGGAGTTTCGATGGGCGCGACTGCATCAATGCTGGCTGTGGGAAGTCTCATCCCTAAAAATGTCCGCGGACTTATTTCCGACTGTGGCTTTACAAGCCAGTGGGATATCTGCAAGCATATTTTAAAGCGCAATTTCCATCTGCCTGCTTTCCCTGTGCTTCACATTGCAAATATTATGTGCCGCATAAGACTGGGCTATGATATGCGAAAGACAGACACACGCAAAGCTCTTGAAACTGCCCACATTCCGATAGTTTTCGTCCACGGCAGCGAGGACGATTTCGTGCCTGTCGCAATGGGCAGGGCGAATTACGAAAGCTATAAGGGCGAGAAAAATCTGCTGATTATTGACGGCGCAGGACACGGACTGAGCTACTCGACAGACAAGGAAAAATGCCAGAAACTGATTCTTGAGTTTTTTGAAAAGCACGATAGATAAAAAATAAAAGCCTTCCAAATGGGAGGCTTTTTGTTTTGTTTACTACCATTGGAAGCGGGCGGGCATGGAAACCCGCCCTTACTGAATGTTCAAGCGGTAGGAGATTCTTCGCTTTGCTCAGAATGACATGGTGTTGGAATAAAAAAGCTCCCCTTTATGGAGAGCTTTATTTTTTCAGTTCAAGATTGCGTTTTAATGGCTTTACTCCGCGGAAGGAGAAGGCGAAATCGGCGTACTTCCTGCGGAATTGCTTGTCGGAGATATCCACATCCTGTGGAGTAAGTGTATGGATTTTCTCCTCAATATCGCTATGCTTTTTGCCCTTGTTCATAGGGCAGACAAGCTGGCAAGTGTCACAGCCCCAGATAAGGCTGTGTTTTTTTATCATCTCTGCTTCATTTTCGTTTAAATCCGCCCTTTTCTGGGTGATATTGGACAGGCATTTTTCGCTGTCCACCCCATTTTCGCTTATGGCACAGCCGGGGCAAGCCTTCACACAGGCATTACAGCCGATGCAATGACGTGTTTTCCGAGGGGGAGCTGTACATTCAAGGTCGGTTTCGATAATCCCGATGAAAACATAGGAGCCGTAATCATCGGTTATCAGCAGGCGGTTTTTGCCGAGAGCGCCGAGACCGCACTTATGTGCTATCATCACCTCATCGTGAGGGGAGGTGTCCGTGTAAGGCCTGAAGTGATTTTCAGGGTATTTCTGCTCCAATTCTTCCACAGCCCTGTTGAGAATATTCTTCACCCAGATGTGATAGTCCTGCCCTCTGGCATAGACCGAAATATTTCCCGCGCTGACCTTTTCAGGCAGATAAGGGAAAACGGCGCATATAAACCCGTCTGTCATGTAGGAGTCATGTGCGCCGTATTTTTTAACAATTTCCCACGGCTTCATTTAGAGAAGTCCGCCCTTTCCGATAAGGTCCTCGCGCTTGGCTTTTTTGAGAGCCTTGACAACGAGGGCACGGTTTTTAGGGTTGCGCGGCTGGAGTAATGCGCGCTGCATAGCCTTGCCTTCTGCCGATTTTTCAACGAAAACAGGCTTCATTGTGCGTGGGTCGATGCCTGTATAGTACATAGCTGTTGAAAGTGTGCCCGGTGTCGGATAGAAGTCCTGCACCTGCTCAGGCACGACTTTATTTTTCTTGAGATAGAGAGCCAGTGTGATGGCATCCTTTAAGTCAGAGCCCGGATGGGAGGACATGAGATATGGCACTAAGAACTGGTTCTTACCGTGCTTTTCATTGAGCTTCTTATACTGCTCGCAGAACTTTTCATAGGTTTCCACATTCGGCTTGCCCATATAGTAGAGAACATTAGGGCTGATATGCTCAGGAGCGACCTTGAGCTGACCGGAGATGTGATGCTTGACAAGCTCAGAGAAGAAATTGCTCTTCTTGTCGGCAAGCATATAGTCAAAGCGGATGCCCGAGCGGACGAATACCTTCTTGACACCCTTGATCTCGCGGATTTCAGTAAGGAGCTTAAGGTAATCGCTTTCGTCGGCATCGAGGTTAGGACAAGGAGTTGGATAAAGACACTGTCTGTCCTTACATGTGCCCACCTTCTTCTGCTTCTTGCAGGCAGGACGGCGGAAGTTGGCTGTAGGACCGCCTACATCGTGAATATAGCCCTTGAAACGAGGACCGTTTACGATTTTATGAGCTTCTTCGAGCACAGATTCATGGGAGCGTGATGTTACATATCTGCCCTGATGCATTGCGAGAGCGCAGAAATTGCACGAGCCGAAGCAGCCGCGGTTGTGGATTATCGAATGTTCAACTTCCTCGATAGCCGCAACGCCGCCGCGCTCTTCATATGACGGATGATAGTAGCGCATATACGGCAGAGCATAGACCTTGTCCAGCTCCTCTGTTTCAAGCGGGAAGGAAGGCTTCTGCTGAACGAGATACACCCCTTCTTCCTGCTCCTGCACGATGATATGGCCTCTTACTGCATCCTGCTCCATCTGCACCATATTGGCAAACTTGGCGTACTGACGCTTTTCGGAAGTGATGAGGTCAAAGGAAGGGACATTTATAACATCGTCGCCGCTTGGCGGAGCATCGGTTAAGAATGCTGTACCGCGGATATCTGTCATATCGGAAGGCTTTTTCTTACGCTTTAAGCGGTTTGCGATTTCAACGATAGATGTTTCGCTCATACCAAAGCAGAGCATATCTGCGCCCGACTGGACGAGAATGGACGGCAAAACTGCATCCTTCCAGTAGTCATAGTGGGCGAAACGGCGGAGTGAAGCTTCGAGACCGCCTAAAATTACAGGGTTATCGCCGAAAGCTTCGCGGGCATACTGTGTATAGACGATAGTCGCCATATCAGGGCGCTTGCCTGCCTTGCCGCCTGCTGTGTAGCTGTCCTTGCTTCTGCGCTTTTTTGCAACAGAATAATGAGCCACCATCGAGTCGATGTTGCCCGCTGTGATGAGGGTTGCAAGACGTGGCTTGCCCATTTTTTCAAGGTCGACTTTATTCTGAGGCTGAGAGAGAATTGCAACGCGGAAGCCCTTGCTTTCGAGCACGCGGGAGATTACAGCCGCGCCGAAAGACGGATGGTCAACATAAGCGTCGCCTGTGATGAGGAGGAAGTCATAATAATACCAGCCAAGGTCTGTCATTTCTTTTTTGCTTATCGGCAAAAATCCGTTATTTTCCATCCTTACCTCCTGTTACAGATTATTTTTATACCACTCGATTGTCTTGCCCAAACCTTCAAGGAAGGAGACCTGAGGCACATAACCGAGGATTTCTCTTATCTTCTTTGTGTCGGCACTGCTGTGGCGGATATCGCCCGGACGGACAGGGCCGAAGTTTGGCTTTACATCCTTCCGGAGAAGGCGTGTAAGCTCGTTATAAAACTCAAGGAGAGTTACTGTGTCGCCGTAGGCAACGTTAAAGACCATACCCTTTGCCTTTTCGCCGTAGAGAGCGGCTCTGAGGTTTGCCTGCACAACATTTTCAATGTGAACAAAATCACGTGTCTGACCGCCGTCGCCGTCAATCGTTACGCTTTCGCCCTTGAGGATTTCCTTGATAAACTTAGGAATTACAGAGGCATAAGCGCCCATTGGGTCCTGATTCTTGCCGAAAACATTGAAATAGCGAAGACCGACAGTATTGAGACCGTAAAGGCTGGAATAGAGGGAGCCGTAATGCTCGCAGGCAAGCTTTGTGAAGGCATAAGGGGAGAGCATCTTGCCGATGCTTTCTTCGATTTTGACAGCCAGCTCATCATCGCCGTAGACTGAGGCGGAGGAAGCGTAGACAAAGGACTTTACCCCTGCGTTGCGTGAAGCCTCCATCATATTGAGAGTGCCTGTGATGTTGTTTTCATTGTAATCGAGAGGCTCCTCGATAGAGCGAGGTACAGAGCCCCATGCAGCCTGATGAAGCACATAGTCGATGCCCTTTACAGCATTTTTGCAGTCATCAAGAGAGCGGATGTCGCCTTTTACAAACTCGAAATTTTCATTTTCCATGAATGGGGCAATATTTTCCATCTTGCCTGTGGAAAGATTATCGAGGCAACGGACAAAATATCCCATTTCAAGGAGCTTTTCACATATATTACTGCCGATAAAGCCTGCGCCGCCTGTTACCAGAAAGCGTGAGCCTTTTTCAAACATGATATCACTGTTCATCGTGATGTTCCTCTTTTTTTACTAAATTAACTGCACTGAATCCTATGCCGAGCACTGTGAAGAACACGAAAAGCACTCGAGGATAGTACCAGATATATTCAACGAAAGCCATTGCGCCCATGCCGCACATTGCGGAGATGAGAGCATAACCCGTGAACTTATGAATTGGCTGTGCCCATTTCTTTTTAAGAGCAGCCCAGCTTTCCTTCATTGTGCCGAGCACTGTCCACATAACAGAAATAAAGCCTAAAATGCCCATTTCGATAATTGCCTGCATATAGAGCATATGGGCGTGGCGGGCATTGATAGCCGAAAGATTTGCATAAGAAGGATAGATAAGTCCGAAATTATCAGGACCGAGACCGATACCTGTCACGCCGTAATCACGGATAATCTTCATGGAGCCTTCCCAGATATAGATGCGGTATTTATTTGATGAGTCGCTCATCGAGCCGATAGTTGATGCTCGTCTTTTGATGGTGTCAGGCAAAAACGGAATTGCCATACAGCCGAGAGCAATCATCGGCACTATAAGCACAGGCTTATAGACAAGGATGAACACGACTATTGCCCCTGCAAGAGCAAGCCAGCCCGAGCGGGAAAGTGTCAGACCGATTGCAACAAGCGGCAGAGTCATCGAAGCAAAAAGACCGATTTTAAGCCATTTGTTCCTTGTGATAAAGGCTAAAGCCGCAGTAAACGGCAGAAGCATAACTATAAGCTCAGCATAGTTGTTAGGGTTTTCAAATGTACTGTAAACACGACCCGGCATACCTGCATTGAGAGTCGTATCTGTCAGCGACTGGTCGACTTCAACGCCGACAATGCCCTGATATACAGCGTAAAGGCTTGTCATCATAAGGGCAAACCACAGACACCACATAAGCTCACGGAGCTTATCATTGGTGTCGATGGCATTCATAACATCGAGAGACAGTATAATAGCTGTGAAATAGAAAAGAGCATTTCTCACCGCCGAGCCCTTGTCCGGGCTGACGAGAACACCGACCATTACGGCTAAAATGAGCAGACAGACAGGGAAAGGAATGGATTTGAAGTTTGTCTTGCTGTCCAGCGATACTTTGAGAGTGAACAGGGCGAATATGCCGAATGCGCCCAAAAGAGCGTAGCTGTTCTGCCAGTAATGGTGTGGGGTGATTATCATTATTATGAGGAAAAGCCCCAGTATTCTGTGAAACTGCCCGAAAAGCGGCTTTAAGATATACTTGTAGCAAAGGCTGTCGTAGCCGCCAAGCACACGGAATATCTTGCGGACAAGCCTGAGGCACCAGCTGAGTATTACAGCAAAAATGCTGTAAAGAAGGCTGTTTTCAAAGAATTTCTGCAGCTTACTGTCCTTGGACAGAAGTCCAAGAAAATAGCTGTTTTTCATTATTTGCCACCGTTGATGCCAGCGAGCTTGCCGTAAAGCTTAGCCTGACCTGCATAGAATGTGAATGTGTGACCTACGCCGTACTTTGTAACGCCGACCATAACGCCGTTTTCATAAAGGTTTGCGTTTACTTCACTTGTGATCTTGACGCTGTTATAGCCTGGCTTGCCTGAGCGTACCATCTGGCCGTCGGAGTTAGCAGCATAAGTGTGGCTTTCGCCGATTTCAACGGAAGTTACTGTGCCGAGAACGCAGTTCATTGTTTCGTCATAGACTCTGTCGCCTTCCTTGACCAGCTTTGCTGCGTATTCAGGGGATTCTTCAACGAAGAATGTGAGCTCGATCTTTGTGGATGTGTCTGTGTTTTCAGCCGCAGTCGGCTTGAGGAACATCTTGTAGCCTACAATCACAGCCGCTGCAAGCACGGCAACCACGATGATAAGGTCTACCCAGTTAAGTTTTCCGAAAATTTTCTTGTTCATTTTTTAATTCTCCTTGTACATTTCAAGTGTCTTTTTAATCATTATATCCAGATGGAAATGGTTATTAAGGTTATAAAGCGCGTTTTTCGCGTATTTATCGTAGGTTACAGGGTCGCCCATCAGGATTTCGACAGCATCGGCAAAGGCGCCTGTGTCGCCGTATGGGACGATTTCGCCGCAAGGCTCAAAGCCCTTGAGCATTTCACCGTTGCCGCCAACATCTGTCGCAACTGTAGGGAGGGACGCCGCCATACCCTCTAAAATTGCAAAGCTGAAGGCTTCGCTGTTGGAGGAATTGAGGGAGACATCGGCAGAGAGCAGATAATCAAAGACATTTGTGCGGTAGCCCGCCTGAATGACAGTGTCTTCAAGCTCCTTGTCGGCGATTTTCTGCTTTATGTCATCATAGAGAGGCCCTTCGCCTAAAATAATACACTTTGCCTTGCCTTTCAGCCTTTCAAAGGAGTCGACCAGGAAGTCCAGCCCCTTTTCCGAAGTATATCTGCCTAAAAGCACACAGAGGAAGTCCTCACTCGTGATTCCGTGCTCCTTGCGGATATCGATGTCGCTTGTGCGTTTGTTCTGCGGCACGATGCCGTTATAGATTACCTCGATTTTATTCTTGCTGATGCCGTTTTTTACCAGAAGATTTTTTACAGGTGTGCAGACAGCGATGACCTGCTTGTTGAAGCGTGTCATAAAGCTGTTGGTGATGCGCCACAGCATATTGGGCTCATAGAGCAGATGGCAGGTGAAGATAACATTTACCTTGTACCACAGCCTTGAAAGCAGGGCGATATAGTTTTCACGAGGGAACTGAACGTGAACAAGGTCGACTTTTTCGGCCTTCGTGATCTGGGCTAAAGCCTTTGCCGCCTTGAAGTCGAATGGTCTTCTCATTTCAAGGGTATAGGATTTCACACCCTGCTCTGCCATATAGTCGCACAGCGCGCCCTTTTCGTTATAGATGAAGATGACTTCGTGACCGGCATTGCGCGCCGCTTCGCTCATAATTTTGACATATTTCTCAGTGCCGCCCGCGCCGGCGTAATTGATAAGATATGCGATTTTCATTATTGACCTCTTTTAAGAACTTTCATAGCAATTGGGTTTCTGAATATGATTGAGCAGACACCATAAACGATAACGCCTGCAAGGACAGGCACGCCAAGGTTTATGACTCTGCCGATTATTCCGTCAATATTCGGCATAATGCCATTCACCAGCCAGACCGCAACACCCATACACAGGGCGGAAATGGCTGAAACAATGAGATTTTTCACACTTTCGCTGCCAAATGCGCCGATTTTCTTTCTCATTTTGATAAGTAAGAAGCCGCAGGCGCTGAAAGACGAGAGTGTGTACGCCAGAGGGACGCCGTATGCGCCGATGAAGCGGATGGCTATCTGGCTGAAAATTATGTTTGTGATAACTGTGATAAAGCCGCAGACGGCAGGGATTTTTGTGTCCTTGCCTGCGAAAAATGCTCTGTCCAGCAGTTCTTTAAGCGCGATGGAAACAAATGCGCACGAATAAAGGGCGAGGATAATGCCCGCTGTGTCGATGTCCTGAGCTGTCATTTTGCCGTAGCCCGATATGAGGTTGAGGAGAGGATTTCTCACTAACACCATACCCACCGTTGCAGGCAGGAATAGGAATACAAAGGAGTTTATGCCCCCTGTCAGCGTTGATTTGTAGCCTTCTTTGTTGCCTTCGGCAAGCTCTGTCGTCATTTTCGGATAGAGAACGGCTGTTACCGAGTAGACGACGGCGAGGACTGTATTGAGCACAAGATTCTGGATAAAGGTCAGCAATGTGACTGTGTTTTCAAAGTTTGCGATGAGGGTGACGTTATAGAACATATTTATCTGGAACGCACCCGAGCCGATGAGCACAGGACCTATAAGGGAGAAAGCCTGCTTTATGTGGGGATTTTTAAGGTCGTAGGAAAGGCGGAACTTAAAGCCCTTTTTTATTGCCGGCGGAATGAGGATTGCCGCCTGCATAAAAAGACCGAGGAATGTTGCCCAAAGCAAGCCTGTTACGCCATACTTATCGGCGAAAAGCAGCACATAGGTGATGATTATAAGGCTTGATGGCAGAGAAACTGCCGCCACTATCGCAAAACTGCCGAGAGACTGGAGTATTCCCTGGAAAACATAGCTGACACCGTAAAACAGCATTACAGGCATGATTATCATAAGGGATTTTACGGCGAAGTTATAGCTTTCGCCGCTGTTAAAGTCTGTGAACTTCGGCAGAACGGGCGCAAGGCACATACCTATTGCGATAAGCCCTAAAATTATCGAGCCGAAAACTGTCAGCACATTTGATGCGAACTTATCGGCTTCGTCCTTCTTTTTCTCTGCCATAAGGGCGGCGAAAATCGGGATAACCACGGTGGAAATCGCTGTGCCGAGGGAGTTGAAGATGATATTCGGCACCGAAACAGCGTAGGAATATATGTTGAGCTGAGTATCAGACGCGCCGAAATAAGATATATAGAACTGATTGGAAACGAGAGCCAGCACTCTGCACACAAGGGTTATCACCATGACCGAGCTGATGGCTTTTCCGAGAGATTTTTTCATTATCGTACCTTCTTTTTATAAATAAGCATACTACTCTTATTATAATATACCATTATATCACAAGCCGACCGAAAATAAAAGGCTTTTTGGTTAATTCTATTGAAAATATACATGATATGATTTATAATTTAATTAGTATATGCGGTGAAGTGCAGACGGGATGGAAAGATTCTTCACTGCGTTCAGAATGACAGGTAGTTTTAAGCCTCGCCCTGCGAAGTAGGGAGAGGTGGCAGTCCGCAGGACTGACGGAGAGGGTTTTACTAAATGTGATTTATCACACCGCACCTCTTCACTTTTAACTACTACTTATTACTTCATATTAACAGGAGGCTATTATGAACTTTAACGGCAAAGTTGTTGTCATCACAGGCGCAAGCCACGGCATCGGTCTTGCAACCCTTAAAAAGTTCTGGGAGCTGGGCGCGCAGGTCGTCAACATTGACAAAAACGATGAGATTTTCGGCGCTGACCTTTTCTTCAAGGGCGATGTTGCAGATGAAATGTTTCTCACAGAATGTGTAAAAAAGACTCTTGAAAAGTATGGAAATATAGACTTTCTTATCAACAATGTTTCTGAATCGCGTAACGGGCTTTTTTCAGGCTGTTCCCTTGAGGATTTTCTCCACGCACAGCGTGTCAGCGTTGGCACGCCTTACCTGCTGACTAAGCTTTTTATGAATAATTTCAACGAGGGAGGCGCTATTGTCAACATTGCTTCGACGAGAGCTTTTATGTCACAGCGCGACACAGAAAGCTATTCTGCCGCCAAGGGTGCTGTCGTTTCGCTGACCCACGCAATGGCTATGAGCCTTGAGGAAAAGGGTATCCGTGTAAACTGCATTTCTCCCGGCTGGATAGACACTTATGACAATACTTTCGAGGGCGCTGACAATTATCAGCACGCAGTAAACCGTGTCGGCGTGCCTGACGATATTGCGAATATGGTCGCTTACCTTTGCTCGGATATGAGCTCCTTTATCACAGGCCAGAACTTCACCATCGACGGCGGTATGACAAAGAAGATGATTTACCACAACGACGAAGGCTGGGTGCTGAATAAGTAATGTCTTCGGCGTATTGTGCAGACGGGACGGAAAGATTCTTCGATTAAATAGACGGGCTACGCCCTACACCCCTCCGCCCCGTTGGGGCACCTCCCCGATAATGGGGTCCCCGACAAGCCTGCTTGTTGGGGTGAGAAACAATGGGAGGCTTAAAATTTTCCTTGCCTCCCTCTTAGAGCCACCCCACAAAGCAGGCTTTGCGGGGACCCCAGCGGGAGGGGGACCACGAAGTGGTGGAAGGAGAGAAGACCTATCAAATGTGATTTATCACACCTCATATCT
>JAFSBG010000105.1 GCA_017441945.1 Clostridia bacterium | reverse complement strand
GTTGGATGCTCTTTTACAATATATTCATATATTTCATCTGCTGTAGGATGAATACACATTGAATTAACTGCATCCATTATTAATTGTTTCTGAATGGTGTTTCTCTTCAAGTTCATCATTCCTTATTGATAATCATTCTTAATTGCAATTTAATATTATCATATTATTTCCCATTTGTCAACACTTTTTTCAGAGTTTTTTTGATAAAATGGAAAAAGATTATTTTACAAAAAAGACACTATATTTTTGCCCTATTATATGTTATAATTAAATAGTATGATTTAGTTTACAATAAATTTAGGAGATATTTAAATGGCACTTGGATTTTTAAGAAAACTTTTCGGCGACACTTCCGATAAAGAAATAAAGAAGATTGAGCCGATGGTTAACGCTATCGAACAGTTGGCTGGAAAATATGCCGACATGAATGATGATCAGCTTAAAGCTATGACTCCATATTTCAAAGAACAGCTGGCAAACGGCAAAACTCTCGATGACATCCTCCCTGATGCTTTTGCTGTATGCTGTGAAGCTGCAAAGCGTGTTCTCGGCATGTATCCTTATAAGGTTCAGCTTGAAGGCGGTATCATCCTCCATCAGGGACGTATCGCTGAAATGAAGACAGGTGAAGGTAAAACTCTTGTTGCAGTTCTCCCTTCCTATCTTAATGCCCTAACAGGTAAGGGTGTTCATATTGTTACAACAAATGACTATCTTGCAAAACGAGACAGCGACTGGATGGGTAAAGTACATCGTTTCCTCGGTCTCACAGTAGGTGTTATCATTCATGGCCTTACCGACGCTGAACGTCGAGCTGCTTATGCCTGCGATATTACTTACGGCACAAACAACGAGCTTGGTTTTGACTATCTGCGTGACAATATGGCCATATATAAAGAAGAAATGGTACAGCGCGGACATAATTTTGCCATCGTCGATGAAGTTGACTCAATTCTCATTGACGAAGCAAGAACTCCGCTTATTATTTCCGGCCAGGGTGATAAATCCACAGACCTTTATGCAAAAGCAGATGCTTTTGCTGCTCGTCTTAAAGCAAAGAAGTTTGTCAGTGTTGATGAAAAAGAAGATCAGGAAGATATTGATGCTGATTATATCATTGATGAAAAGGCAAAGACAGCTACTATAACTCCACGCGGCACAAAGAAGGCTGAAGAATTCTTCGGAGTAGAAAGTATGTCTGATCCTGAAAATGCGACTTTGCTCCATCACATCAACCAGGCTATCAAAGCCCGTGGTATCATGAAGCTTGATATTGACTATGTCGTCAAGGATGGAGAAATCATCATTGTCGATGAATTTACAGGTCGTCTTATGTACGGCAGACGTTATTCAGAAGGATTGCATCAGGCTATCGAAGCAAAGGAAAAGGTACGTGTAAACCGCGAAAGCAAGACTCTTGCAACCATTACTTTCCAGAACTTCTTCCGTCTTTATTCCAAGCTTTCTGGTATGACCGGTACTGCACTCACAGAAGAGGAAGAATTCCGCCAGATTTACGCTCTTGATACTGTTGAAATACCTACCAACAAGCCTGTCGTAAGAAAAGATCTTCCTGATACTATCTACAAGACAGAAAATGCAAAGTTCAAGGCAGTTATCGATCGAATTGTCGAATGTAATGATAAGGGACAGCCCGTTCTCGTTGGTACAATTTCCATCGAAAAGAGTGAAATTCTTTCCAATATGCTTGCAAAACGCGGTGTTAAGCATAATGTTCTCAATGCAAAGCAGCATGAAAAGGAAGCTATGATCGTTGCGCAGGCAGGCAGCCTTGGAGCCGTAACTATTGCTACAAATATGGCCGGCCGTGGTACTGACATTGTTCTGGGCGGTAATCCTGAATACATGGCAAAAGCTGAAATGGTCAAAATGGGCTATTCCGACGAGCTTATTGAAGAAGCTACAGGCTTTGCAGAAACGAATGATGTTTCTATTATCGAAGCTCGCGGCACATATAAACGTCTTCTTTCCGAACACAAGGAACAAACCGATAAAGATGCTGTCAAAGT
>JAFSBG010000104.1 GCA_017441945.1 Clostridia bacterium | reverse complement strand
GAACCGTCGACCTCTAGCGTGACAGGCTAGCGTTCTAACCAACTGAACTACACGGCCACGTTTTGGTGGAAACAACAGGGATCGAACCTGTGACCCTCTGCTTGTAAGGCAGATGCTCTCCCAGCTGAGCTATGCTTCCATGTCTCACCGTTGCTCTCACAACAGCTTTTTCATTATAGCATATCTTTTTTCGTTTGTCAAGAACTTTTTTTATTCTTTTCAAACTTTTTCGCTCTCTTTCGAGTACTTATTCAGTATATCATACTTTAGCACTTTTGTCAAGAACTTTTTTCAGCTACTTTTTGAAGCTATCTCATCTCGAGTGCTTGTATATAATACCACACCCGAGATGAAATGTCAATACTTATTTTAGATTTTTTTCAAAAGTTCTTCGATGTCTTCATTTGTGAACTTATAAATGACATCGCAGAAGTTACATGTAGCTTCAACAGGCTTGTCGTCTTCCATAAGCTTCATGAGCTCTTCTCTGCCCATGCTGATGAAAGCCTTTTCAACCTTTTCTCTTGAGCACTTGCATTCATACTTGATTTCGTGCTTTTCGAGCACTTCAAAATCAAAGCCCCACATAAGCTCTTCGATGACCTTTTCGATAGTGCCATGCTTTTCAAGCTCGTTTGTGATGCCCTTCATCTGAATGATTCTGTCTTCGAGAATATCGATGTATGGTTCAGGAGCGTTAGGCATAAGCTGAAGAATGAAGCCGCCTGCCTGCTTTACGCTCTGGTCTCTGTCAACAAGCACGCCGAGAGCGCACACTGTTGGAATCTGCTCACTCTGCACATAGTAAGCCGCGATGTCTTCAGCAATTTCACCCGAAATAAGCTCGATCTGACCTGTGAAAGGAAGGTCCTTGCCGTTATCGCGGATAACGCTCAGAAGACCGTCTGTACCTACGCCTGCCGAAACGTCAAGCTTGCCGTTTGGCTTGAGCGGAAGATCGACAGAGCCATCCTGCACATAGCCGCGGACATTGCCGTTGTTATCGGAAACCGCGATGACAGAGCCGAGAGGACCGCCGCCGTTGATGCGGATTGTAACAGAGCCGAGGTCATTCTTGATCTGGCTGCCCATCATGGAAGCTGCCGCAAGTGTTCTGCCGAGAGCAGCTGTGCCGAGAGGGAGAGTCATATGAATATTTCTCGCTCTTTCTGTAAGTTCAGTGGTGCTGACGCCGACAACCTTGATAAAGCCGTCCTTGGAAAGACCACGGATCAATGTATCTGCCATAAATTATACCTTTCTTGCCACGTAGAATACGCGGCCTTCTTCGTTTTCAGCCTTTTTCATGGAAAGCTCCTTAAAGCGTCCCACAAGCTCAAATCCGGCCTTTTCGAGCATTTTTTCAATCTGCGCGAAAGAATAGCCACGCTGGAAATGAACCTCCTGATGGCGCTCATAGCCGTTTTCACCCTGTGTAAACAGCTCGATATTGTGCTGACACAGCCCCGACTTCTTATCGAAGTCATACTGCCAGAAATAGAAGCCGTCATCTTCGCTTAACGCATTGGACACGCCTTTGAGACGGGCAAACTCGCCTGTCGTTTTGATATCGAATATAAATACGCCGCCCGGATTCATAAAGAGGGACACGCCTGCCATCATAGCCTTGACGTCATTCATATATGTGAGGTAATTTACGCTGTCGAGGCAGCAGAGGGCGACGTCGATAGTGCCGTATAAATCGAGCTCACACATATTCTGGCACAGAAACAGCGGCTTATTCTCCATATCAGCGCACTTCTCCTGAGCGATATTAAGCATCTCAGGGGAGTTGTCTATGGATATCATATCATAGCCGCGGGAGGCTAAAATGCGGGAGAGTGTACCTGTCCCGCAAGCCAGCTCCAGCACTATATCCGTGCTTTTTGCGTATTTTTTAATGAGCTTTTCCAGATAATCCGCCCACTTTTCGTACGCTACCTCATCATTGAGCATATCGTAGAAACGGGCTAAAGCTGTGTATTGGTTTTCCATTATTTTACAATAATCTTAACGAAGGACTTCTTGCCCTTCTTTACGATGAAGTCGCCCTGTGCGATTTCTTCCTTTGTGAACATCTTATTGGAGGATTCAACCTTAACGTCGTTTACCGAAACACCGCCCTGGTCGACGTTGCGGCGTGCATCACCACGGGAGGAGCACTGCTTTGTTGCAACGAGGATATCGAGGATGCCGATTTCGCCGTTTACTTCGATTTCAACAGTTGGTACGTTTGCGGAAGCGCCGCCCTTTGCAAAGAGAGCCTTTGCAGCGTCAAGTGCCTTCTGAGCTTCTTCTTCGCCGTGAACCATATTTGTAAGCTCGTAAGCGAGGATTTCCTTAGCCTTGTTGAGCTGGCTGCCTTCCCACTTATCCATTTCTTCGATCTGTTCGAGTGGGAGGAATGTGAGCATACGGATGCACTTCATAACGTCAGCATCGTCAACATTTCTCCAGTACTGGAAGAAGTCGTATGGGCTTGTCTTCTTAGGGTCGAGCCATACAGCGTTGCCTGCTGTCTTACCCATCTTCTTGCCCTGGGAGTCTGTGAGGAGTGTGATTGTCATGCAGTGTGCATCCTTGCCCAGCTTCTTGCGGATGAGTTCTGTACCGCCGAGCATATTGGACCACTGGTCATTGCCGCCGAACTGCATAT
>JAFSBG010000103.1 GCA_017441945.1 Clostridia bacterium | reverse complement strand
CACTTTTTTCACACTTGAAATATAATCTTCCGGAAGTTCAATGCTTTCATCAGCCGGAATAAACTCGCCCTTGGAGGAGAAATATGTGCCGTATTCTGTCTTCCAGTCATAGCCTGAATTGAAGACTATTGCAGGAGCATCAGACAATACATCTCGTCCCACCATCAGACGGGAGTCAAATTCTGTGCCGAAAAGATTTGAAAGTGTAGGAATAATATCAAGGCTGAAGGTAGGGGCGTTTATTACGATAGGCTCCATATCCTCAAGGCATCCACTCCAGAGAATCAAGGCTGAATGGTCGCGCTCAAAGAGATTTGTAACATTGAAGCCATATAATTCAGAAAGATTTGGCATATCGCCAAGCTTACCATCTTCATCGAGGCCGTAAGGGAAATGGTCTGTCGAAATGCAGATTACCGTATCATCTGCAATACCCTTCTTTTCAAGCTCGCTTACAAGGTGTGTGAGAGCATCTTCAAGCTCAAGATTTGCAGCAAAATACCCCTTTACATCGTCGGAATAAGGCAGATGCTCTACCCTGCTCCAGTTTTTCGCTGTCATGGAGTTGCCGCTTTTTGAATAACCACTATGACCGCTGACCGACATATAATAAACATTGAACGGCTGTTTATCTATATATGTAGGAAGTGTACCTGCTATCATTTCAAGGTCGCTCTGCGGCCATTTATTCTTAACATATTCTTCCATGCCGTTACCGTATCCCATAAAGCCGTCGGAATAGCCGAGATTATTGTGGGTAATATCACGGCTGTAATATGTATAGGAATTGTTGTGGAAAGCCTTACCATAGTAACCAAGACGGTCGAGCTGACTGCCCATTGTGAAATAGTTGAGATTGTCGGCTGTATTTTTAAAGGACATACCGCCGTCTGTCGGCAGCATACCAAAGATATTCTGGTATTCTCCGCCCGTTGTGCCTGCCGATGCCGGCTGATAATGGTCGTTGAAAACTATGCCCCTTGTGGCAAGGCGATAAAGTGTCGGTGTCAGCTTTTCGTCGATAACTTCTTTCGAGAAAGCTTCGGCACTTATCATAATGAGATTCTTTCCTTTGAAAAGACCTGTGTACTCATTCTGCTTTGAAGGAGTGAGAGAAGCCACATATTCGTCGAGCGCTTCCACTTCATCCGAGCCTTCCCTTTCGAGTTCAAGCTCCATCTGGTTAAAGCCATATTCCTTAGGCGCTTCCGTCGGAGCCTCGGTAGATTCAGTTGTGTTTTCAGATGTATTTTCTGTCGGAGCTTCTGTTGCGCTTGTTGTAGGAATTACCTCGATATTTACATTTTCAAAGCCTTTGCTGTCGCTTCCCGAATTGGTCACATCGAGGCGAATGCCTGTGAGCAAGCCGAAATTACTTACTGCTGTCTGGAAATTATACTGTTCCGAATAAGCTTCATTGCCTGACACCAGAAGAAGTGCAAGCAGGAATGAAGCCACTGCGCCGCCTGTCGATGTTATGCACTCGGCTGTGTATTTTTCATCACTGATTATCTTATTTCGGAATATGAGAAAAAGAATTACCGGCGCGGCAAAAAGGATTACTGCAAAAGCACCGCTCGGTGCAGTGAGAAGACTTATTATTTCTCCGCCGAAACCGCTGACTACGTCGCTTGCTCCGCCGACAACGGTTTTAACATCGTAGAATATTTTGAAAAACTTATAGACGAAATATTCAAGACCGAAAACGAAAGCTGTTGCAGCAAGCAACACGCCCGCAATTATCTGATTGATAAGTTTCTTATTGAATAATGTAATCAGTATCGTGCCGACAAGACCGGAGCTGATGCTGAATAATATTATATATAATGTGGCAGAAATCGAAAGACTTCGCACCGTCATAATATTGAACAGTATTTCGTAATATAATATTGTAATGGGTAAAAGTAAAAGCGTGTATATATTTAATGCTTTATCTTTAAAAATATCAATTATTTTATTCATGGTTTTTGCCTCGCTGTTTTATTGCAAATTAGATTATACATCCATCTGCGGCAAAATACAAGTAAAATCGACATTTTCTATAATAAAATATCGGTATTATCGGCAAAAATATTTTGTTATTCAAACTTTTTAAACAGTTTATTTATGTCCATTTTCAAGGTCAAAAAAATTTTTAATTTTTTTGTAAAAAAGTGTTGACATTTTCGTTTTCGTATGGTATTATATACAAGCAGTCAAGCGAAAGACAAAAAACAAAAGAAAATCGAGATGTAGCTCAGTTTGGTAGAGCGCCTGCTTTGGGAGCAGGAAGCCGCAGGTTCAAGTCCTGTCATCTCGACCAAAGCCACTCAGCAGAGTGGCTTTTTTGTTTTATATGAAAATCTGATGACAAATCATAATTTTTCTGCTATAATATAAAAAAATATCAAAGGAGTTATTCTATGTATCAGAAGGATTTACATAAAATATGGCTTGCAACAGGCGCTGACCGTGTATATCTCGAGCCGTCTATGGCAAACCGTCATGGTCTTATCGCAGGCGCCACAGGCACAGGCAAAACAGTAACTCTCAAAGTGCTTGCAGAATCATTCAGCGATATGGGTGTGCCTGTTTTTGTAGCCGATATCAAGGGTGACCTTTCAGGTATGTGCGCTCCCGGCATTGAAAACAAGCACATCAAGCGTAGTATTGATACAATGGGCATCACAGATTTCAATTACTGCCCATACCCTGTTCAATTTTGGGATGTTTACGGCAAAAAAGGTCTTCCTGTTCGCACTACGATCTCCGAAATGGGGCCTGAACTTCTCGCCCGTCTGCTCGGCCTCAATGATACGCAGACAGGAGTTCTCCGCATCGTATTCCGTATTGCCGATGATAAACAGCTTTTGCTCATTGACCTTAAAGATCTTCGCGCAATGGTGCAGTACGTCGGCGACAATGCCAAAGAGTTCAAGCTGGCGTACGGAAATATATCTGCCCAATCTGTCGGAGCCATACAGCGCGCGCTACTCTCTCTCGAAGATGCCGGCGGCGAACAGTTCTTCGGCGAACCTTCGCTTGAACTTTCCGACTGGTTTGAATGGGATGAAAACGGACGTGGCTTCATGAACATCCTGGAATGCTCCGAGCTTTTCCAAAGTCCTCTTCTTTACGGAACATTCCTTCTCTGGATGCTCTCCGAAATATACGATATGCTTCCTGAAGCAGGCGACCTTGAAAAGCCAAAGCTTGCCTTCTTCTTTGATGAGGCTCATCTTCTCTTTGACGATGCTCCGAAAGCGCTCGTCGATAAAGTCGAGCAGGTTGTACGTCTTATCCGTTCCAAGGGTGTCAGCGTATGGTTTATCACACAAAACCCTACAGATATTCCTGACAGTGTGCTCGGCCAGATAGGCAACCGCGTTCAGCACGCGCTCAGAGCATACACTCCTAAGGACCAAAAGGCTCTGAAGGCGGCCGCAAGTTCTTTCCGCGAAAATCCTGATTTTGATACTGCAGAATCCATACAGGCTCTTGGTACAGGCGAGGCTCTCGTGTCTGTGCTCGATGAAAAGGGTGTCCCTACTATCGTTGAACGAGCCAACATTCTCCCTCCTAAAAGCAGTATGTCTGCCGTCGACGATGTGACTCTCATGAGCCATGTTCTTTCAAGTCCTTTCAAGGATAAATATTCTGTCGAGGAAGACAGAGAATCGGCATTTGAAGTTATCAGCGAGTTAAATGAGGAAAAAGCCGAAGCTGAAAAAAAGGCTGCCGAGGAAAAGGCTAAGGAGAAGGAAGAAAAGAAGGCTTCCTCCAAAAAGAAGACTTCTTCCTCTCGTAAAAAGACCAATGCTCTTGAAAAGGCCATCAATACCACAGCCAATACAATAGGCCGTGAAATAGGCAAAAAGATCGTAAGAGGTATTTTCGATACCTTCTTCAAATAAGTTTTATAAGATAAAAAGACTGCCTGTAAAAGGCAGTCTTTTATTTTGTATTTTTTGTCATATTTCCTGTCTGTTTCTCTTGAAATATATTTTTGTGAGTGCTATAATAATTATGTACGTATAAATATACAAATTTAATAACATATAAGGAGAAAGAAATGGAAATCAAAAAGTTGGCTACTGCCGGAACACTCGAATCGAGTGACGCATTTATCACAGTTGAGCCAAATGAAAACGGAATTGAGCTCAATCTCGAATCTGTTGTTATCAACCAGTTCGGCGAAGAAATCGAAGCTCTCGTTTATTCCGTTCTTGACGAACTTGATGTGAAAAATGTAAATATTTCTATAAACGACCGCGGTGCTGTTGAATGCGTTCTCCGTGCGAGAATCGAAACAGCTGTTATGCGTGGAAAGGAGTAATATAATGCGTCGCAGTATTTTATTTATGCCGGGCAACAACCCTGGTATGTTGCTCAATGCCGATATTTTAGGCGCTGACGGTATCATTCTTGACCTTGAGGACGCTGTTTCTCCTAAGGAAAAGGATGCTGCCAGAATTCTTGTAAGAAATGCTATCAGATATCTCGGCTATAAGAAGAGCGAAGTTATCGTTCGTATCAACTCTCTCGATACAGAGTTCTGGACAAAGGATCTCGACGAAATCATCCCATACAAGCCTGATTTCATCATGGTTCCAAAGATCTCCACAGCAGCTGATATTCTCGTTGCTGATGAATATATCACAAAGCTTGAAGAAAAGCTCGGCTTTGAAAAGAACACAGTAAAGCTTATGCCTCTCGTTGAGACAGCTCTCGGTGTTGAAAACGCTTATGCTATCGCAAGCGCAACAGAAAGAGTTCGCGCTATGCTTCTCGGCGGCGAAGACCTTACAGCTGACCTTCGTTGTAAGCGTACAAAGGAAGGCAACGAAATCTTCTACAGCCGTTCCCGTATCGTTGTTGCTTGCCGCGCTGCAGGCATCGACTGCTATGACACACCATTCACAGATGTCAACGATGCAGAAGGTCTTATCAAGGATGCAGAATTTGCAAAGAGCCTCGGCTTCACAGGCAAATCCTCCATCTCCCCTCGCCATGTTGCCGATATCAATGCTGTATTCAGCCCAACTCAGGCTGACATCGACTATGCTATCGAAGTTATGGCTATCATCAAGGAAGCTAAGGAAAAGGGTCTCGGCGTTGTTGCTCTCCGCGGCAAGATGATCGACGCTCCAATCGTAAACCGCGCTGTTCAGGTTCTTGAAGCAGCAAAAGCAATGGGGGTAAAAATCGATGAGTAAAGTAGTATCTTCTCTTAATGAAATAATCGATCTTCTCAAGATCGAAGACGGAATGACTATCTCATTCCACCACCATCTCAGAAACGGTGACTATGTTCTCAATATGGTTCTCGAAGCTCTCGCACAGAAGGGTCTCAAGAATCTCAATGTAAACGCAAGTTCTGTTTTCGACACACATCAGCCTCTCATCGGCCATATTCAGAACGGTGTTGTTACAGGTCTTGAAGCTAACTATATCGGCGGTGTTGTCGGCCGTGCTATTTCCGAAGGCGTTCTCGCAAAGCCTGTCACATTCAGAACACACGGCGGCCGTCCTTCCGATATTTCCAAGGGCACAGCTCCTATCGACGTAGCATTTATCGCTGCTCCTACATCTGACACAATGGGTAACTGCACAGGTAAGTACGGCAAGAGCGCCTGCGGCTCTCTTGGCTATGCTTTTGCTGATGCTCAGTATGCAAAGAAGGTTGTTGTTATCACAGATAACCTTGTTCCATACCCACTCACAGACTTCTCCATTCCTGAAATCTATGTTGACTACGTCCTCGAAGTTGACAGCATCGGTAATCCTGCAGGTATCGTTTCCGGTACAACAAAGATCACACGCGACCCTGTCGGCCTTGTTATGGCTCAGTACGCAGCTAAGGCTATTCAGGCTTCCGGTCTTCTCAAGAACGGCATGAGCTTCCAGACAGGCGCAGGCGGTCCTTCCCTTGCTGCAGCTAAGTTCCTTATGGACATTATGCTCAAGGAAGGCGTAAAGGGCAGCTTCGGTCTCGGCGGCATCACAAAGTATATGGTTGACATGATGAACGCAGGCTGCTTCGAAAGCCTTCTCGACGTTCAGTGCTTCGACCTTGATGCTGTTGAATCTATCCGTACAAACCCACGTCACCGCGAAATCTCCGCTATGCAGTATGCAAGCCCTAATGCTAAGTCTTCTGCTGTCGATTCTCTCGACGTTGTTATCCTCGGCGCAACTGAAATCGACACAGACTTCAACGTAAACGTTCACACAGACTCCAACGGTTACATCATGGGCGGTTCCGGCGGTCACTCTGACACTGCTGCAGGCGCAAAGATGGCTATGATCATCGCTCCTCTCACACGTGCAAGACTTTCTATCGTTGTTGACAAGGTTCTCTGCAAGTCTACACCTGGTAATACAATCGATGTTCTCGTTACACAGCACGGTATCGCTGTAAATCCTCTCAAGCCTGAGCTCGCTCTCCGCTTCAAGGATGCAGGTCTTCCTGTTTGCGACATTCACCACCTCAAGAAGGTTGCTGAAGAAATCACAGGTGTTCCAAAGCGCATCAAGCTGGGTGACAAGACTGTTGCCAACGTTATCTACCGCGATGGTACTCTGCTCGATACAATCAAGAGCGTAAGATAATGAATATAAACGAAACTTATGGAAAGGAACTGCCACTCTGGCAGCTCCTTTCTTGTCGTGAGGAGAGAGTTTCAAAGCAGCAGATGCTTTTTGACGAATTTCATCTGCCTTTGATTTGTTTCACTCTCAACATTGCAGGTCCTGTAAAGCGTTTTGCTCTTGCTGACGAGGCTTTTTTCTATGGCTATAATTCTATCAGTGACCAGCTTTTAAACGGCGGATTTGCTGTAAAATACGCCGAATATATTGAAAGAGACTCGGGGTTTGAGGGGTATTTTGTCATTGCCGGCGATGCTCTTGAAATTAAAAAGATGGCTGTTTCCATCGAGGAATCCTGCCCTGCCCATCGTCTTTTTGATATTGATGTCATTCGCCCTGACGGCACAAAGGTATCTCGAAGTGAGCTTGAAATGGCTGAAAGAAAGTGTCTTGTGTGCGACAATCCTGCTGCTGTATGCGGACGAAGCCGTGCTCATGGGCTTAATACGATAATCGAGCGTACTCATTTTATGCTTCGTGAGCTAGTCTACAGCAGGAAGGCTGAGGATATTGCAAAAAAGGCTGTCAAGGCGCTTCTTGATGAGGTTTACACCACACCGAAGCCGGGGCTTGTCGACCGCAACAACAGCGGCGCCCACACCGATATGGATATTGCTCTTTTTGAAAAGAGCGCTCATGCATTGAGTAGATATTTCCACGATATAAGTCTTATGGGAATGACGGCTGAAAATTGCCGCGGCGCTCTTTCTTCCCTGCGTGAAATCGGTAAGAATGCCGAAAGCACTATGCTTGAGGCTACAAATGGGGTTAATACTCACAAGGGAGCGATTTTTTCCATGGGCATTATGTGCTATGCCGTCGGTTTTCTTATGGGACAGAGTGAAAAAATTACCGCCGAAAAACTCCGCAAGTCCTGCAAGGAAGTCTGTTGTGATGTTATGGCTGACTTTGATGGAATTGCCGACAAGTCAAAACGCACTGCAGGCGAGGAGTTTTATCTCAACCACCATATTGCAGGCATAAGAGGCGAGGCTTATTATGGCTTCCCTGCCGTTTTCGACCTTGCTTTGCCGTTTTTTGAGGATATCAAGCGAAACGGATTCAGCGAAAACGAAGCAGGCTGTATTATCCTACTTCAGCTTATGGCGCAGATTGAGGACACGAATGTGCTCAAGCGCGGCGGCACGGACGGGCTTATGCGCTGTATGACAAAGGCTAAGCATCTGCTTTCTGTCCGTCTTCCTCTCACCGAGCTGATGGATGAGCTGAAAAGATTTGACGAGGAAATGATCCGCATGAATCTGTCCCCTGGCGGCTGTGCAGACCTGCTTGCTTTGACTTATTTTGCAGACAGTATAATATAGAAAAAACCACCCGAATCGGGTGGTTTTTATTTTATTATTTTTGCGAGTAAACTACCATGCTTACTCCGTAATCCTTTACCAGAATGTCTTTCGGAAACCCTGCAAACTTTACAGTCACAAACAAATCCCCTGCCGCGCCTGAAATATTTGTGATCTGAATAAAATAGACCACCCAGAACCATTCATCAGGAACAAACGGAATGACGGCGGCAAGGGCAATCCCTAAAAGGACCACAGGCGCCAGCGCAATGAAAATATATGCACCTTTGCCATAGTAATCATCGCTTCCTGCGAAAGCGTACATACCCGTATAGCCGTATTTTATCTTCTGTGTTCCGCATATTTTCATGGCAACACCGTGAATCAGCTCATGTATGACCATATATGCAACTATAAGAACGATAAGTACAAAAAATCTCAGAAAATAACTGCCAAATCCATCTTCCATGCTGAATAAAGATGAAATCGGAACAAAACTGTTCATTGGCACCGCCATCAAAATGGCGATGATAACAGCAATAGCATTGACAAGCAACGCCTTCTTTTTATCCTTCTGCAAATCGACAGAATACATTTCTTTATAAGATTCCGGCAATATTTTTACTGCTTTCATTCTATTTGCGCTCCTGCTCCTGCAAAATGCCATTCTCTATATTGTAATTGTAATCGTCGTGCCTTTGCCTTCGTGGCTATCCAGCTCGATAGTGCCGTTATGGAAGTTTACAGCGTGTTTTACGATGGACAGACCAAGACCTGTGCCGCCTTTTGCGCGGCTTCTCGATTTATCAACGCGATAGAATCGCTCGAAAACCCTGTCTCTGTCGGCATCGGAAATGCCGATACCATTGTCGCTGACGATGACTTTAGCCTTGTCGTCGACCTTTGCCACCTTGATTACAACTTCACCGTTTTCCTTATTATACTTGATGGCGTTGTCGGCAAGATTGTAGATTATCTCATAAAGCATGTGGGCGCTGCCGTTGATAATGACCTTTTGAGTATCGAGCTTAAGCTTGACACCGCTATTATGGGCGTGTGCCGAAAGTGTACGTTCGACTTCGAGAGCAACCTGCTCAAGGTCCACATCCTTTTTCTCGGCTTCGCTTCCGCTTTCTTCGATTTCCGAAAGATTTATGATATCCTCAATAAGGCTGAGCAAACGCTTTGCCTCATTTTTGATTTTACCAGCAAGCTCTTTTTCATCACCCTGACGCACCATGCCAATTTCCATAAGCTCGGAATATCCCATAATAGTGGTGAGCGGTGTTTTAAGCTCATGGGAAACATTGGCTGTAAATTCACGGCGGAGATTTTCACGCTCGCGTTGCTCTGTGATGTCAAAGCAAAGGATAATCGCCCCGCCGCCCTTGACTGGGCTGAAGGAAATATTATACGTCTTATTGGCAAGAACATGGTCAATATCACTGAATTTGCCGTTGAGCGCACCTGCGATACGCTCGGTTATATGTGGATTTCGGGAGATGTTATACATATTTTTGCCGACAATCTTGTCTGTGACAGCAAAAATCGCCTTTGCACTGTTGTTGACCGAAACCACTATGCCCTTATTGTCTATAAGCACAAGCCCTTCACGCATATTCTGCATAATGGATGTGAGGGTATTGGCTCTCGTTTCGATATCGCGCATCTGTCTCACAATTTCTCCCTTTTGTGTCTGAATCTTATGAACAAACGGCGCAAGCTCATCATAGCTGCTGTAAATATCATTTTCAAGGTCGATTTTGTTTATCGGCTCGATAAGACGGTCTGTCATCTTACCTGTTATAACATTGGTAATGACAAAGCAAACGAGAATTATAACTGCCACCGATGCCGAAGCACGCATAAACAGCCTGTAGATAATGTCGGTATTTTCCGAAACACGGAGAATATAGCCGTCATTGAGCTTGATTGCATAATAATATGTTTCATTACCAAGACTTTCGGAATATCGCCTTGCTTCGCCTCTGCCGGTTTTAACCGCCTGTATAACCTCAGGACGTTCAAGATGGTTGTCCATTTCGCCCGCATCTGTAAAACTGTCATAGCGCACAACGCCATCGGTGTCTATAACCGTGACGCGTATTCTGTCGTTTATAAGCTTTACTTCGTTGGCATATTTATCATTGTCCGGCTCTAAATTGAAGCTCATTTCCATAAGCTCTGCAATGGTGCGCACTTCACGCTCCATCTGCTCTGTGAATACTTCATAGAAAACGAAAGCAAGGCAAAGAGACGTTACTATGATAGCTATAGCGCAGACACAGAGAAAGTTGGTGTTTATCCTTTGTTTCATACTATTCTCCGAATCTGTAGCCTATGCCGCGAACCGTTTCGATACATTTTCCCTTTTCACCCAGCTTTTGTCTTAAAGTTTTAACGTGCATATCTACTGTGCGGCTTTCGCCTTCAAACTCCCAGCCCCATACAGACTCAATTATGCGTTCACGGCTTACGGCTTTCCCATTATTTTCCATAAACAATTTAAGCAGATCAAATTCCTTGAGAGTGAGATTTACAGCTTCACCTTCTGCGTATACCATGCGCTTATCAAGGTCGATTGTAATTCCCAGTTGTGAAATCACATTATTATGCTCGTTCTTTTTATTTCGTCTGCGGAGATGGGCATTGATACGTGAAATCAGCTCGAGCACTGAAAACGGCTTTGCCATATAGTCATCAGCACCACTGTCGAGTCCCATAACCTTATCAAACTCCGAGCCTTTGGCTGTCAGCATGATGACAGGAATGTCCTCAAGCTCGATATCTGCCCTTATTTTCTTAAGCACAGAAAGGCCGTCCTCATCGGGCAGCATTATATCGAGAATTACAAGGTCAGGCATATCAGCCTTGATTTTATCAATAAAGCCTTTTGCTCTTTCGTGCCCCACAGCATCAAAGCCCTGTGAAGACAGGGCGTAGCAGATAAGACCTCTTATATTTTCATCATCTTCAAGAATGTGTATTTTTGGCATAATATGCCTCCTACATAATTTTTTGTGATTTATGCTCTCCTGTCATGGAGAATACGACCCATTCAGCAATGTTGACAGCGTGGTCTGCTATTCTTTCATAGTATTTTGCGACCATAAGAAGGTCCATAGCCTGCAGGCTGTTTTCTATTCCGTCGCGGATGAGCTTCATAAGGTCGAGCTTTATAATATCGAAAAGCTCGTCTACATAATCGTCATCTTTTTCGATGCTTCTCGCCATTTCGACATCGCGATTTACATAGGCATTAACCGCTTTTGTAACCATTTTTACAGCAGCCTCCGCCATCATAGGAATGTGCTCAAGCTTTTTGATATAGGTGTCATTTGCAAGAATAATGGCTATTTCAGCTATGTCCTCACACTGGTCACCTATACGCTCCATATCGGTTATCATCTTGAGCGCCGCCGAAATATTACGGAGATCAGATGCCACAGGATGCTGCTGAAGCAGCAATTTAAGGCACATAGCTTCGATTTCCTTTTCGAGACGGTCTATTTCGCTTTCCATTTCGATGGCTCTTCTTGCCAGCTCTGTATTCTGTTCTGTCAGCGCTTTTGTTGTGATAGCAATAGATTCCTCTATGCCTGCGCCCATTTCAATGAGGCTTCTGTTGAGCATTTCAAGCTGCTCGTCAAATCTGTTTCTCATACTATCCAAACCTTCCTGTGATGTAATCTTCTGTACGCTTATCCTTTGGCACGGAGAATATCTGCTCTGTGCTTCCAAACTCCACAAGGTCACCCAGAAGAAAGAAGGCTGTGTTATCGCTGACACGCAACGCCTGCTGCATATTATGGGTCACCATTATTATACTATATTTTTTCTTGAGTTCCAATACCAAATCTTCAATTTTACTTGTAGAAATAGGGTCAAGCGCAGAAGTTGGCTCGTCCATAAGCAAAACCTCCGGCTCGATTGCAAGTGCGCGGGCAATGCAAAGTCTCTGCTGCTGACCGCCCGAAAGACCAAGCGCCGATTTATTGAGTCTGTCCTTCACTTCATCCCATATTGCCGCATCACGGAGCGAGCGCTCGACAATCTCGTCAAGGATATGTCTGTTTTTTATGCCGTGAGTTTTAGGGCCGTATGCTATATTGTCATATACGCTCATATAGAATGGATTTGGCTTCTGGAATACCATACCGACACGCTTGCGCAGGTCATTTACATCCATTTCATTTATATTTTCACCTTTGAGCAAAACCTCACCTGTGATTTTGCAGCCTTCCACAAGGTCGTTCATTCTGTTGAGTGTTTTGAGCAATGTGGATTTGCCGCAGCCCGACGGACCGATAAATGCTGTGATTTCATTTTCAGGCAAAGCCATATCTATTCCCTTGAGCGCCTGAAAATTGCCATACCACAATTTCAGGTCTTTTATATCAAATACCATATTATCTTCCTTTCATAATAGCCGATGCCGCACGCTTTGCCAGCAGGTTTATAACTACAACAAGCAATAAAAGCACAACTGCCGTAGCATACGATTCATTTCTGTAAATATTTTCACCAGAAAGCGCCCACATGTGAATTGCAAGTGTGCGTCCGCTGTTTCCTATATTGGTAACAAGCTCAGAAACCGAGCCCGATGTGTATACAAGCGCCGCTGTTTCGCCTGTAACTCTGCCGATAGCCAGGATAATACCCGAAAGAATGCCCGGTGCCGCCGAGGGGAGGATTATTTTTATAACTGTACGGAGCTTGCCTGCACCAAGGCCGTATGAGCCTTCACGGAAGCTGTCCGGCACGGAAACTATGGATTCTTCTGTAGTGCGTATTATCAGAGGCAGTATCATTATTGATATTGTAAGCACACCTGCCGCAAAAGACTGCCCCATTTTCAGATATGTCACGAAGAAAAGCATACCGAAAAGACCGTATACGATGGATGGAATGCCCGAAAGCGTCTCTGTTGTTATCGAGATTATTTCCACCAGCTTGCTTCCTCTTTTTGCGTATTCTGTCAGATAAATCGCTGTGCAGATGCCAACAGGGGCTGAAATGCCCAGCGATAAAACCACCATATAGAGGGTATTGAGCAGAGCGTGTGTCATTGATACATTTTCAGAATTATATTTCCAAGCAAAGAGAGATGGCTTGAGATGTGGAATGCCTCTTATCAGTATATATCCCACAAGGAATACAAGCACTGCGAAAACGGCTGCCGCACAGCTCCAAACAAGTATTCTGAAAAAATTATCCTGTCTCTTTGAGTTATTTTTCACTCTTTCCCCTCCTCTTCATATATGAGAATGTGAGATTGATTATAAGTATGAAGATAAACAGCACCACGCCTGTGGCAATGAGGGCTTCTCTGTGAAGCTCTGTGGCATAGCCCATTTCCATTACGATATTTGTGGTGAGTGTACGCACACCTTTGAGAATACTGTTTGGTATTCTTGCCTGATTGCCGGCTACCATATTGACCGCCATTGTTTCGCCAATTGCTCGTCCTATGCCGAGGATAACAGCGGCAGCTATGCCCGACTTTGCCGCAGGAAGCACTGTGAAAAACAGCGATCTGTAATGGCTGACTCCCAGCGCAAGCGAGCCTTCGTAATAGCTTTCCGGTACAGCTCTTATTGCGCTTTCAGATACGCTGATAATCGTCGGGAGTATCATTATACCCAGCAGTATGGACGCCGAAAGAATATTGTTGCCGTCACCGTCGAATATGCTTCTCACAGTTGGTACTATCACCGTCATGCCGAAAAAGCCATAGACGACAGATGGAATGCCTGCAAGGATATCTGTGGCAGGCTTGGCTATTTTATATATTTTTGCAGGGCACACTTTTGCCAGAAAAAGAGCTGTCATTATGCCTGTAGGCACACCGATTATAATCGCCCCCACTGTGATGTATATACTGCCTATTATCATAGGAAGTATTCCGAAAGAAGGCGGCACATCATTTGGCTTCCACTTTGTCCCTGTCATAAAATCAGCTATGCCGATTTCCCCGATGGCAGGCAGCCCGTTTGCAAACAGAAAAACGCATATCAGCAGTACTGCCGCCACCGATGTAAGTGCCGCTGTCAGGAACACCTTTTCCATCAGTTTTTCTTTGATTTTATTCATTTTTTACCTCAGTTTTACTTAAAAAAACCAAAAGCATAAGGGCGAAAACCGCCCTTCTATGCTTTATTCAGCCAATTCGTTCCACGCTGTCATTTCGCCTGTGAAGATTGCCTTTACCTGCTCACTTGTCATATCGTCGATTACATTTTCAGGATTTACGATAACTGCGATGCCGTCGTAAGCAATTTCAATGCCTGTGAGCTGTTCCTTTTCGCTGTCCTTAAGGCTTCTTGATGCCATACCGATGTCACATGTACCTTCAATAGCGCCTGTTACACCTGCTGTACTGTCTGACATCTGAATCTCGATTTCAGCGTTTGGATTGAATGTCACATAAGCTTCCTTGAGCTTTTCCATAACAGGTGTTACGGAAGATGAGCCTGCAACTACAACCTTGCCCTGTGGCTTGCTGCCCGAATAGCTTTCTGCGTCATTCTTTACTGCCACATAGCTCTGGGATACGATTTCCTGACCTTCTGCCGAAAGGATAAAGTCGATGAAATCCTGTGCAACTTCGCTGATTTCATTCTTTACAGCGATATTGAATGGACGGAATGCCTTATATGTTCCGCTCATTACATTTTCAGATGTTGCCTTCACACCGTCTATGCTGAGAGCCTTTACATCATCGGAAAGTGAGCCGATAGAAACATAGCCGATGGCGTTCACATCTTCCGAAATATTTGTGATTACAACGTCTGTCTTGTTGGCGATAATTGCTTCCTCTGTTGTTTTGTCTGTCTTGTTGCCCTGTGCATCCTTTTCTTCGATGCCGAAAAGCTCGATAAATGCGCCTCTTGTACCAGAGCCGTCCTCACGGGAAATTACTGTGATCATCTCTTCTTCTGCTGCACAGCCT
>JAFSBG010000102.1 GCA_017441945.1 Clostridia bacterium | reverse complement strand
ACCTCAAAATATTCGTGTGTGTGCTTGTTTTGTCTTTTCATTTGTCATTCCTCCATAAATATAAATCGATGTAGAAGTGGTGTTTTCTCCTGTTGTGTCTTCTACTATTCTTATTATGAAAGAAGGGGAAGGTGGTTAACTTATACTTTATATTACCAAAAGATAACTTGCTAAAGTTACGTCATTTCTATAATGCGAAAGGGCAAATAATGAAGTGCTTAAAATCGCCAGCCTATTATATTTTATCGGCATCCCATTTTCAATCGCAAACTGCCTCGGTTTGCCTCTGAGAAAATAGTAACCTTCAATCAGCCTTTTCGGCAGATACTTGGGCTTTCCCGTCTTTTGATTTATATTGTATTTGTTCCATCTTGCTCTGACTTCTTCTTCAAGATTGATTCTCGTTTCCGTTTTTTCTGCAAGCTCAAGATAATGGGCATAGCACCGCTGGGCAAACTTTGCCCGTAAATAATGCAATGGTAATTTGTTTGTCATTTCCTCCGTTGTGAAAACAGGATTTTCGCTACCGTCAAAATATGACTTTATAAACTCGACATCGCAGGGGAGAAGCCTCTGTAACTGTCGCTTTCCGCCCTTACCTTTGCGAACCAAAATGCAAGGGTTCATACTCTCATCGTAAACGAAATCAGAGCCTTTTAGCTTTCTAATTTCATTACGCCGAAGCCCTATACGCTTCTGAAACTCAACAAGCCTTTTGTATTTAGCGTTGTCGAGGTCGGAGTCGTTTCTCTTTTTCTTGCCGTTGTTGAGTCGTCCTTTGCTATACTCCGACGTGTACCTCCTTGGCTTGTCATAGTTACTCATAGATACTCCGTGATACGCACAAATGCTTGCAAGATAAGTGTGAAGCGTGGAAGCCGTAACGCCCTTGCGTTTAAGATGCCGTATATAATCATCAATGTGCGCTGCACATTCTTCTTTGCTTTTAGCGTTGTGAACACTTCTGCAGTAGTCAATATACTTGCGATAGGCAAATGAATAAATCTGCCGCGTCTTGTTGTTCTCATACTTCTTGAAAAAGTCACGTGCATCTTCCCAAAGCCGTCTTGATACGCTTTTCTCTCTACCCAAAATGAACACACCTTTCTCGGCTTTAGGTGCCGTAACCCGCTTGGTAAACAGTCCGCGTCTCAATTTTGGCATATTCCTCTTATATGCGCCGAGAAAAGGCACGCCCGTTGCTGGACAATCAACGGCTCGTTTGAATTTGCAACAACTGTCACTTGTTGCTGTTAAGTGCCTGTCACACACTTCTGATTGCTGTAGTCTTCGAGTTGGCTGGTTAAATTCCATCGTAAACTCTGAAATTTAACCAGCATCGATACAGTGCGAAATGCAATTGTTGTCCCCATTTTTGGTATATGACGCTCACATTTTGGAGGGTATGGACAACAATTGTTTTTTTGCGGTATTGAAAATAAGAGGCTATCATGACAAAGAAAAAGCCGCAAAAACATTTCGCTGACTATGGACTTAGGAGGAAAACCATAGTCGCAGCAATCTCGATTCTCCAAATATTGAACCACTATTGCTCTACTAATAGTATGACAGATGTCTATTGCCCATAAAAGTTAAAACGGCAAATCATCATACAATTCGGGGCTCATTTCCTCTTTTTCTGTTGGCTTTACTTCTTCTTTTCCGGTAACCTTTTTTCTTCTTTCGCTTATTTTCTTTCGCCCTCTTTTAGCGGCTTCTCTCATATCTTTCGCAGTCTTTTCGGTAGCTCTTATCGGATAATCGTCCTCGCAAATCTCCGGGTACACGTCCTGAAGTGCAGCAAAGAATGCCATTGAAATGTCGGCTCTCTTTGCACTTTCTTTGGCATATCCGATAAGCTCTTTGCTGTTTATTTTGTCAAAATCCTTGCTGTACATTTCGTAGTTGAGACCGCCTATGGGACTTGTCCCGAACTGGAAATAGTCAATCACACAGATTTCTTCTTCGTCCCAGTCATAGACAACAAGTTCAAGCTCCTCGAAATGCTTTATAATTCTTTCGATTTCTTCGATACTTACACCGACATCGAGTGCCGCCTGATCCAGGGGCATTAAGTAAACAGAAGTGTCCGATGTGACCGGCCCTGTGAGTAAATATAGGTATACTGCCTTTTCTATGGCAGAAAGCCTGTGAAATGTTCTCGATGACCAAAGGTGTGATTTTACGCTTCTTGAATAATTTTGCATTACTTTTTCCTCTTTTCATTTTGTATTTGAAAATAGTATTACAGAAAAGGGGAGAGAAAAGTGTTAAATATGATAGTCGTGACAAAAAAATCGCACATACTATCGCACATGCGAACGCAGTCTTGTTTTTGTCTTTGAACCTTGGACGTTGTCCTCTGTGTTTGTGCTTGATGATAGTTTTGGAGTTTGTGTTTGAAATTGAGGTTGAGATTGGTTTCATTAAGATTTAAGATAATAATTATTATATCTTTATAGCCGTTTTGTATATGATAACGAAAAAGGAGCAAGGCATATTTCAACCTTGCTCCTATAATCAATATATCCTTATTTGATTTGACAAACTGAATTTTACTTGTAACAATAGAATTCAATTGCCCCACCGACAAACACCGCCGTACCATCTGCATTCTTATCGATGTTATTTTTGAAGCGTTCATCTTGGGTATACATTTGACCAAGACCTGCTAAAATCTCGTCTGTACAGAGATAGTAATTTTGAGTAATATGGTCTTGCAACGTTTTAACAAGATTTTGCGCTTTGGCAGAGTCAGGCTTTTCGCCGCTCTTCATACAAGCGGCAAACTCTGCAAAAATATCATTCATTTCTCCTGCAAGAATATTCCACTTTTCTTTTGAATAATGCTTCGTTTTTTCTTCGTGCTCCTTATATGCAGGAGTTTGACCCCATTTTTCTTTTGCTTCTGACTTATACTTTTCGAACTCACTGTTATCAAATGCGCTCATAATATTTTCTCCTTTCACGGCACCGTCAATGGCAAAAATCAATCTTTCCAATCTTTCTTTTTTGAGCATAAGCAGGTGTTTTTGCTCTTTCAGTGCCTTGCATTTATCATAATTCGGGGATGTCAAAATCTCGCGAATAGCCTTTAATGAAAAGTCAAGTTCACGGTAAAAGAGAATCTCTTGCATACGAAGAAGGGAATTTTCGTCGTAATAACGATAGCCTGTAAACCTATCCACATAGGCAGGCATCAACAATCCTATTTCATCGTAATAATGAAGTGTGCGCACACTTACACCTGTAAACTCGGCAAATTCCTTAATCTGCATTTTCAATTTTGTCACCTCCCAAAACAGAGTATACACTATGACGGAGCGTGAGAGTCAATACCTTTTTCAAAAAATTTGACTGACATTCGATAAATTCTAATTTGTCTGTTTCTTATTAAGTAACTATATTATAACATACTTTTATTGTGAGGTGATGAAATTGAAAATGCTAATT
>JAFSBG010000101.1 GCA_017441945.1 Clostridia bacterium | reverse complement strand
TCGGTTGGGCAGCTTTTTATTATTATTCTCTTGATAAAAATTGTGATTTGAGCTATAATTTATAGCAAAGAGCAAAATCAAAAGGAGAAAATACTATGGATATGAATATCGCCGGCAGAGGCACAATTTTCCCAGGGTCTTATAAGAATATCAAAATCAGCGGCAGAGCAACTGCAACAGGGGTTGTAAATTGTACAGGTCTTGAAGTTTCGGGCAAATTCGAGAGCAAGACAGTAAGCTGCAGCGGCCTTGTAAAGGTTTCCGGCTCATCTTATTTTGAAAATGATATGAAGGCGGGCGGTGTTGATATTTCCGGCTCACTCAAGTGCGACAAGTCGGTCACTATCACAGGCGAATCGAAAATCATGGGCAGCCTGAGCTGTGCTAATCTCAAGGCTGAAAATATGGTCGTACGCGGCAGCGTCAAGTGCGAAAGCGACATCGAAGCTGAAAATGTTTCGGTAATCGGCATGATCTACTGCGACGGCAAGCTCAAAGCAAAGGAGCTTGAAATCAGCATCGAAGGCGGCGCAAAGCTCAATATCGGCAGCATTGAATGCGCTAAAATCAAGATTGCTCCGGAATATCTTCCTAAAAATCTCACAAACAGACACGATGCAGGCGTTATCACAGTGGGCGAAATCATCGGCGATGAAATCTACCTTGAAAATGTCATTGCAGACGTCGTAAAGGGCAAAAATATCACTATCGGCGAAGGCTGTGAAATCGGCAAGGTTGAGATGATGTAAAGAGATTTTATAACAACCCCTCCACCACCTTACGGCGGTCCCCCTCCCCTTGCACAGGGGAGGCTTAAAATGTGAAAAAAGCCACTCGATTGAGTGGCTTTTTCTTATGTAATTAAATCACCAAATTAGTTGACCATGATCTTAGTCCACATTTCGTCGTAGACCTTTGCCATTTCGCCGAGATCCTTATAGATGAAGCACTTTTCAATTACATCTGCGTCAGGATATGTGTGGAGAGTTTCTTCGTCGAGAGAATCCCATACTTCCTGATGTGGTGTGTTATAGCAGATATAGTCGCGGTTGATCTCGCAGATTTCCTTTTCACACATGAAGTTGATGAACTTTTCAGCAAGTTCTTTCTGTTCGGAATCCTTGAGGATACACATATTGTCAAACCAGAGGTTTGTGCCTTCTTCAGGGAGAACATAAACCAGGTCTTCGTTTTCCATAAGGATGTTAGCAGCGTCGCCCGAGTAGATAACTGCCATAGCAGCTTCGCCTGCGATCATCTTGTCCTTTACTTCGTCGCCTGTGTAAGCGAGAACGAGAGGCTTCTGCTCAATGAGCTTTGCCTGAGCTGCTTCGATGTCAGCCTGTTCTCTTGTGTTAGGGTCAAGACCGAGAGTCATAAGCGCAACAGCCATAGAGTCACGGACGCTGTTCATCATAAAAATCTGCCCTTCGTACTGTGGATCCCAAAGGTCATTCCAGCTTGTGATCTCGCCGTTTACCATTGTCTTGTTGTAAACGATACCTACTGTACCCCACATATAAGGAACGGAATACTTGTTGCCGAGGTCAAAATCTCTGTCGAGAACATAATCGGAAAGATTTGCCATATTAGGGATATTTTCGTGGTTGAGCTCAGCAAGAAGGCCTTCGTTGATCATTCTTTCGATCATATATTCGGAAGGAATAACAACGTCGTATTCGCCGCCTGCCTTTGTGATCTTTGTGTACATATCTTCATTCTGGTCAAACATCTCATAGTTTACCTTACAGCCGAATTCTTCTTCGAACTGTTCGATAACACCGTCACCAATATAATCGCCCCAGTTGTAAACAGTAAGAGTCGGAACATCTTCCGAGGAACAACCTGCAAGAGAGAAAAGCATTGCAGTGATGAGTGTAAGAGCAAAGATTTTTTTCAATTCAGTAATTCTCCTTTTAAAAATAAAAAATGTTTTGTAAAAGTGGATGCCGTTATTTTGTATTTTCAGCGACCGCTGATTTGACCGAGGTGCGTTGGGCGATGAGATATTTTTTTGGCAGAATGTTCAAAAGCCGCAGGCAAGGCTTTGTGCCTTAACGAGGATTTTTGAGCATAAATGCCGGAAAAAGAGCCATCGCAGAACGTGCATAGGTTGAATCGGTGGTTGCTTATTGTTCGCGCTTCTTTTCAGCATTGCTTGAACGCACGTTGACGATGATGAGAAGTGTCATAACAACGAGGAACATGATTGCCGAAAGAGCGTTGATCTCAGGCTTGATACCGCGCTTTGCCATTGTATAGATCTCGATGGAGAGTGTGGAAACACCGCCGCCTGTTGTAAAGAAGGAAATTACAAAGTCGTCGATAGACATTGTAAACGCCAGAATAGCGCCTGTTACGATACCAGGGGAGATCTCAGGAATGATAACGCTGAAGAACGCTCTGAGAGGAGTTGCGCCAAGGTCGATAGCCGCTTCATAAGCGTTCTTGTCGAGCTGGCGAAGCTTAGGCATAACAGACAATATTACATATGGAATATTGAATGTGATGTGTGCAAGAAGAATTGTGATATAACCCAGATCTATCTTCAGGAATGTGAAGAGAAGGAGGAGGGAAATACCTGTTACAATATCGGCATTGAGCATCGGAATATTGGCTGCGCTTGTGAGCAGAGCCTTTGTTCTGCGCTTGGAATAATAAATGCCGACAGCCGCCGCTGTACCGATTACTACAGAAACTGCAGCAGAGATGACAGCGATCGTAAGTGTGGTTACAAGAGCCGACATAATGTCGCTGTTGGAGAACAGCTCAGCGTACCACTTGAGGGAAAATCCACCCCATGTACCTCTTGACTTGGAGGCATTGAAGGAGTAGATAATGAGTACCGCGATAGGCGCGTAAAGGAACACGAATATCAGGCACGAATAGATGATGGAGAGAGGAGAGAGTTTCTTTTTCATTAGAGAAGCACACCTCCCGAACCGTCATTTTCATCTTCATAGCGCTGCATGATCTGCATTGCTGCAAGAATGAGAACCATGAGGATAACGCTCATTGCAGAGCCGAAGCCCCAGTCGCCTGTGACCTTGAACTGATTTTCGATAAGGTCGCCGATGAGAGCATTCTGACCGCCGCCCAGCAGCTTGGAGATAACGAATGTTGTGACAGCCGGCATAAATGTCATAGAGATGCCGGAGATAACGCCCGGAATGGAAAGCGGGAAGATAACCTTGCGGAATGTGACAGAGCCGTTGCCGCCAAGGTCAGCCGAAGCTTCCAGAACGCTTTTGTCGATCTTGATGAGAACATTGTAGATAGGGAGAATCATAAACGGCAGGAAGTTATATACATTGCCGAGGATAACAGCGCCCTGTGTATACATAATATCCCATGTAGGAAGACCGAGATTTGAAAGGAATGTATTGATGATGCCTGTTCTTTCCAGAAGTGTCATCCATGCGTATGTGCGGAGAAGGAAGTTCATCCACATAGGAAGGACGAAAAGGAAGGAGAGAATGCCGCGGATACGGTTAGGCAGCTTGGAAAGTATGTAAGCCATAGGGTATCCGAGGAGGAGACATATCACTGTACTGATGGCGGCCAGATAGATGGAGCGCCATAAAACCTTCAGGTATGTAGGATCGGAGAAATTGAAGAATCGTGTGAAATTCTCAAGCGTGAACTCGCCGCCTGCACCCTGGAAAGAGTACATAAAAATGAGAATGATCGGTGCTACGATAAAAATGCCGGCGTATACGGCAAAAGGCAGCGCCGCAATACGGAATTTTTTCAATTTAGTTTTCCTCCGGTTGCGATTTCTTCATGATATGAATGTCGAAAGGCTCGACTTCAAGGCCGACAAATGTGCCGACGACCTCAGGAATTGTCGAATGAACGAGATATGTGATCTCGCCCGATTTTACGTGCATTTCGTAGTGAACACCCTTGAATACGATGTTCTCAACGATGCCGCAAATAATTTCCTCACGAGGCATAACCATGCGGAAATCTTCTGGACGGATAACAACGTCGACAGGCTCGTTCTTGGCAAAGCCGCAGTCTGTGCAGTCGAAAGTCTTGCCGCCGAATGTGCAGACATAGTCTTCGTTCATAATACCGTCAATGATGTTGCTTTCGCCGATAAAGTCGGCAACGAAAGCGTTTACAGGTTCATTGTAGATGCCGATAGGAGTGCCTATCTGCTGGATCTTGCCGCCCTTCATAACAACGACAGTGTCACTCATTGTGAGAGCTTCTTCCTGGTCGTGAGTTACGAAGATAAATGTGATGCCGAGAGCCTGCTGGATAGCTTTAAGCTCTGTCTGCATTTCTTTTCTGAGTTTTAAGTCGAGAGCGCCGAGAGGCTCGTCGAGAAGAAGAACTCTTGGATGATTGACTAAAGCTCTTGCGATGGCGATTCTCTGCTGTTCACCGCCCGAGAGGGAGGTTACAGCGCGCTTTTCATAGCCGGAAAGGTTGACCATGGAAAGCATTTTCTGGACTCTTTCTTTTATTTCATGCTCAGGAGTCTTGCTGATGCGAAGACCGAAAGCGATATTGTCATACACATTAAGGTGTGTGAAAAGTGCGTATTTCTGGAAAACAGTATTGAGCTGTCTCTTGTGAGGCGGAACGTCATTTATAAGCTGTCCGTCAAAGTATACGTTACCGGATGTCTGGTGTTCAAAGCCGCCGATAATACGTAAAGTTGTTGTTTTACCACAACCGGAAGGGCCTAAGAATGTGATAAACTCTTTATCTCTTACGTCCAGGTTGATGGATTTAAGAACTTGTTTCTCGCCATAGCTCATGCTTATATTTTCAAGGCGAATGAGATTGTCTTTCATTTCCCACCACTCTTTCCCGCAAAGCGGAGTACTTTATAAAAAATGCCGCACTACGGCATAATAATTATAATAACTAAAATATATACAAAAAACACACAAATGTCAAGGATTTTTGCAGAAAAAGTCATACTTTTTTTGAAGCTTTTTTATCCGCTTTTGGGTTTGCTTTCAAAAGCTCTTTTTTGCTCCTTTTTGCTCTGAAATACTCACTTTTGACTTTGACGAAAAAATTAACGGATGTTTAATAAAACATCCGTTATAGGTATAATGAATTATTGCGAGATTATGCAAACAGAGCCGCCCCGCTATGTCATTCCAAAGCGCACGCGAAGAATCTTTCAACCACAATGGCGTAAGCTTATTATTGCCTCCCATTGTTAAGGGGAGGTGCCCCAACGGGGCGGAGGGGTGTAGGGCACAGCCCGTCTATTTAATCAAAATGTCATGGGCGGATTAAATGGATTTCGCTCCCTCCGTCACTGCGTGACACCTCCCTCGACCCGAAGGAGGCTTAAAATTTTTTTTACCTCGCCCTCACCGGGGGCACCTGCAAGCTGTTCCACGAAATATAAGCTGTAGGGGAGGGGCTCTGCGCCCTCCCGTAAAACTATGCAAACAGAGCTATCATAATAAGAATGAACGCCACCGTCACAAAACAAATCAGCAGGTTATAGAATGTGGATTTTCTTAAAACCAGACCGAAAACCTTTGTGTAATACTTGTTCATGCGGTTTGCCTGCGGGAGAATAGTATCCTTGAACTCCCTGTCAAAATTGGTATCTGCCGCCACTTTCTGCTCGGAAAAAAGCAGGATCTCATCTTCGTAGGCTCGGTCAAAAGCCTTTTCTATAATACTTTCCTTAAAACTTTTACTCATAGTCGAAACCCTCCTTTTTCAGCATTTCTTTCAGCATCCTCTTGCCGCGCCACACTCGTTTGCGAACATTTTCGGTACTTATGCCGAGAGATTCCGCCGTTTCCTTTGTGGAAAGGTCGAGGACAAGATTAAGATAAATGGCGTCGCGGTAAATATCGGGCAGAGATTTTACAATGGCAAGCACACGGTTTTCTCCGTCACGGCCGATGACATCGTTTTCTACCGACTGCACCGAAAGATTGAGCTCATCTATATTATCCACGCCCTTTTCCTTTTTAAGCATATTGAAGCAGACGTTTTTCGCCACGATGAGCATATATTTTTTGACCTGATTGGGCGCAAGATGCTCTATAGTATTCAGATTGTTCAGCACACGCATGAAGCTTTCCGAAAGGGCATCGTCTGCCTTGTGGTCGTCTTTGAGGATGCTTTTCGCCGCCTTCAGCATGAGGGAGGCATATTCGGTGTAAAGCCTGTGCAGCATATCCTGCTGTGAAACGGAAAGAGAAAGTCCGAATGGTATACGAAAAAGCAAAGGAATACCTCCTTTCGTAGGTGGTGAAATATTTGTAGGGGCGGGGTCACCCCGCCCGCGGGAGGCGGAACGCCTCCCCTACATTGGATAGTGCACACGGGGAGGCTTTTTGTTTGTTCTATATATAAGACAATCTGTTATGCCAAAACAGGACAAGTTTTTTAAAGTTTTTCAAAAAATTCCATAAAATAAATATTTTCGGCTGTGAACTCTCTGCCCTTGAGGTACTCGAGCTCGCCGCTGTCGCCTTCAAAGTCAAAGCCAAGCTTATAGGAATAGAGACATTGATTTTTATATGGATAGCCCTGATTCTGCTTGTTTGTGCCGTACTTTGTATCGCCGACGAGAGGATGGCCGAGGCCTGCCATGTGAACGCGAATCTGGTGGGTTCTGCCGGTCTCCAGACGGCATTCCACAAGGGATATACCCTTTTTGTAGCCGAGAACTTTGTAGTGTGTAACAGCCGTCTTTGCCCCCGGTTTAGGGCTGTTGTAAGCAAAGACCTTATTCTGCTTTTCGTCTTTTAAGAGGAAGTTTTTCACAGTGCCGTTGTTCTTATTGAACTTGCCGAAGCAGAGCAGGAGATAATATTTCTCCATTTCACGGTTTTTTATTTTCTCATTCATAATGCGGAGGGCGGCAGCAGTTTTTGCCGCAATTACAATGCCGCCTGTGCCGCGGTCGATGCGGTTACACAAGGACGGCGTGAAGCTGTTTTCCTTCTCAGGGTCCCACTCGCCCTTTTTGTAAAGATATGCCTTTATATTATTTATTAATGTATCAGTAGTGCCGTCGTCGTCCTCGTGGACAACCATGCCGACTTTTTTGTCGACCAGCAAAATATTTTCATCTTCGAAAACAATGTCCAGTTTCGGATCTATCTTCATAAAAACTGTGTTTTCGTCAGGTTTTTCGAAGAATTCATCGTTGATATACATCTCGACAAGGTCGTTCACAGCCAATTTATATGCGATTTCACATTTTTTTCCATTGACTTTTATGCGTTTTAAGCGTATATATTTATAGAGTTGTGAAGTCGGCAGGGAAGGGCAGACCTTGAGAACGAATTTGTCAAGGCGCTGTCCGCTGTCGTTTTTAGATATTGTAAAAGATTTCATAATAGGCTCCTTTATATTTTTGCTGACGCAAAAGTGATATGTGCTTACGCACCCGATATACTGCTGAGCAGTGCGATATTCGCCTGACGGCGAGCGATATGTTCCTGCGGAACGATGAGGTGTGACAAGTCACATTTAATAATATAATCCCTCCACCACTTTGTGGTCCCCCTCCCTTGAATCAAAGGAGGCTTACAGACAGTGGGGATTGTAAATTATAAATGCTTATTCCATATTTTCCCAAATCCAAAATTTAATTACAAAAAGTATAAAATAAATCTTGACAAAACGGGTCAAAACGATTATAATACTCTTTGTATCAATAAGGTGGTGCAATATGTTAATCAGTCTTAAGTCTCTGGCGCAGAGCCAGACACATTCAAAGTCTTTTGAATATAGTATAGATTTATCTGGCGAAAATGTCAACTATGAGTTTCCTTTTCAAGCCCCAATAAAGGTAAGTGGTGTCATTGAAGACAGAGCAGGCGTGGTAACGTTTGATGCCAAAGCCGAATTTACACTGACAGTTCATTGCGCACGATGCATGAAGGAGTTTACTGTGGATAAAACTCAGGAAATGCATTACCTCATCAGCACAGAAAGTGAAGATGAAGGGCAGGAGACAGAAGGAATGTACTACGCAGGCAGTGAGGAGATCGAAACAGACGATATCATCGTGCCTGATATTATTATGGATATCGATATCGCATATCTGTGCAAGGAAGACTGCAAAGGTCTTTGCCCTAAGTGCGGATGCGATTTAAATGAAACGACCTGCTCTTGCGAAACAAGAGAGATCGACCCAAGGCTTGCAAAGCTCGCAGAGCTTTTAAAGAAATAAAAAAATAATTTAAAAATAGCTTCATAAATACAGGAGGTGTAGGACCATGGCAGTACCAAAGAGAAAAGTCAGCAGACAGAGAAGAGATTTGAGAAGAAGTTCACATTGGAAGCTCGACATGCCAGGCATCGTAAAGTGCCCAACATGTGGTGAGTATGTTCTTCCACACAGAGCATGTAAGGCTTGCGGCACATACGGCGGCCGTAAGGTTATTGAAGTTGCTGAATAATTATCACAATGAAGGTAGAGGAGGAAGCGTTTTTCTCCTCTATTTTTTTTAAGAAATCAGTCCATGCAAACAGAGGACCCAATATCCTCCCCTGTGTAAGGGGCGGTGTCACACAAATGTGTGACGGAGGGGTTGTTGATCTATTCAATGTGATTTATCACACATCAATGTTTGCACAGCAAACATATCGCTCGCCGCAAGGCGAATATCGTGCTGCATGGCAGCATATCGTAACGCACAGGCGTTATATCGTTTTTGCGTAAGCAAAACCTGTAAGGAGGAAACACATGAGCGCACAGATAATCTCGGTAGACAACGGCAGCTTTGCTGAAAAGGCGGGCATCAGAGCAGGGGATATTCTGCTTTCTGTCAACAAGCACCGCATCGAAGATGTTTTCGATTATCAGTTCTATACCTATGATGACAAGCTTGATATAGAAGTTGAACGAGAGGGCGAAAAGCTGCATTTCAATATAAAAAAGGATGAGGGCGAATATATCGGTCTCAATTTTGAAACATATCTTATGGACGAGCAGAAGAGCTGCTACAACAAGTGCATTTTCTGCTTCATCGACCAGAATCCAAAGGGCATGAGAGAGACAATTTACTTCAAGGACGACGATGCGCGCCTTTCTTTCCTTGTGGGCAACTATATCTCCCTGACAAATATCTCCGACAAGGATGCAGAAAGAATCGTCAAGATGCATTTCTCACCTCTCAATATTTCTGTCCATACAACAGACCCTGAGCTGCGCAAGCTCATGCTGGGCAACCGCTTTGCAGGCGATGCCCTCCGTCACCTTAAAACCTTCGCCGAAGCAGGGCTTGACATCAAGACACAGATTGTCGTCTGTCCGGGCGTAAACGACGGCGAAAACCTTAAAAAGACACTCCGTGACCTGTCCGATTTATACCCAAGCGTATCTTCCATCGCCTGTGTGCCTGTCGGACTTACAAAGCACAGAGAAGGTCTTTATCCTCTCACACCGATGGACGAAAAATGCGCACGCCAGTGCATTGAAATCATCGACTCCTTCCGTAAGGAAAACGAAGAAAAGCACGGCGAAGCTCTCGTCCACGCCTCCGACGAATTCTACATCAAGGCAAATCTGCCATTCCCTGATGTGGACTATTATATGGATTTTGAACAGCTCGACAACGGCGTCGGTCTCATGCCGCTTTTTGAGGATCAGCTGAAGGATGAGCTCGACTATGAAGAAAATACACCGAAAACTCCATTCACAGTGGTTACAGGCATGGATGCCGCCCCTTTTATGGAGAAAATGCTTGACTATTGCCGAAATAAATGGCATAATTTAGAATGTAATACTGTGGGAATCAGGAACGATTTCTACGGCGAAAATGTAACGGTTGCCGGTCTTGTAACAGGCCGTGATATTATTTCACAGCTTAAAAATGCCGACTGCCACAAGAATGTACTTCTCCCTGTTGTCATGCTCCGTCACGGCGAAACTGTTTTCCTTGACGATGTGACACTTGAGGAGATTGAAAAAGAACTTGACATCAAGATAACTGTGTGCGAAATCGACGGCGCGCAGTTTGTAAATACCCTGGCAAATTTGTAAGAAAAGAGGTTATATATGGCAAAACCTGTAGTAGCAATTATCGGCCGTCCTAACGTAGGCAAGAGTGCTCTCTTTAACCGTATAACAGAAAAGCGATATGCCATCGTAGAAGACAGACCGGGCGTGACACGCGACCGTATCTACGCCGACGCGGAATGGAGAAACATTCCTTTCAGAGTTATTGACACAGGCGGTATCGAGCCGAGAACAGACGATGAGATTTTGAAGTTCATGCGTGAACAGGCTCTCATCGCTATCGACCATGCCGATGTTATTATTTTTATCACAGACCTTAAAACAGGCGTGACAGCCGCCGACGAAGAAGTTGGCACAATGCTCAAAAAGAGCAAGAAGCCTATAGTTTTAGCTGTCAACAAGATGGATGCCCCAGGCCACCCACCGGCAGAGTTCTATGAGTTCTACAACCTCGGTATGGGCGACCCTATCGGCATTTCCTCCCTCCACGGCTACGGCACAGGCGACCTTCTTGACGAATGCTTCAAGTATTTCCCGAAGGATGCCTTTGAGGAAGAGGAAAAGGAAGAACGCATCAATGTTGCCGTTATCGGCAAGCCTAACGCAGGCAAATCCTCCCTTATCAACAGAATCAGCGGCGAAAAGCGCGTTATCGTCTCCAATGTAGCGGGCACAACACGCGACTCTATCGACACAGACATCGACAACAAGTACGGCAAGTACACCTTCGTCGATACAGCAGGTATCAGACGAAAGAGCAAGGTTGAGGAATCTGTTGAAAAGTTCTCTGTTATGAGAGCTATGATGTCCATTGAGCGCGCAGACGTATGCGTAATTATGATCGACGCTGTCGACGGCATCACAGATCAGGATACAAAGATCGCAGGCTATGCCCACGACAACGGCAAGGCTTGCATTATAGCTGTAAACAAGTGGGACCTTATCGAAAAGGAAACAGGTACCCAGAAAGAATTTGAAAACAAGATCAGAACAGAGCTGGCATATATGCCTTACGCTCCAATCGTGTTCATCTCCGCTATGACAGGCCAGAGAGTCGATAATCTCTATCCAATCATCAACGAAGTCTATGAGCAGAACAACACCCGTATCACAACAGGCCAGCTCAACAGCATCCTGGCCGAGGCTACAACAAGAGTTCAGCCTCCTACAGACAAGGGCAAGCGCCTCAAGGTCTACTATATGACTCAGATCGGCGTAAAGCCGCCAACATTCGTATGCTTCTGCAACGACGCAAAGTTATTCCACTATTCCTATCTCCGCTACCTTGAAAACCGCATCAGAGATGTCTATGGCTTCAAGGGTACACCTATCAAAATGATAGTAAGACAGAGAGGGGAACAGGAGTAATATGGAAGTTTTAAAATATGCGTTTGTCATAATTTTTTCCTATCTTTGCGGCTCGTTCAGCACATCCATTTTTATTTCAAAAGTCCTTTACGGCATCGACGTAAGAAATTACGGCTCGGGCAACGCCGGCGCATCAAATACTCTCCGTACATTGGGCGCAAAAAAGGCTGTTGTGGTGCTTCTCGGTGACGTTTTAAAAGTTGTCGTTCCTATCCTCATTGCAAAATGGGTGGGCATTGAATATCCTGTCATCATCGCAGGCACATTCGCCGTCATCGGCCATGCAAAGCCGATTTTCTATGGCTTCAAGGGTGGCAAGGGCGTAGCCTGCTCGCTGGCTATCCTGCTTATGTTCGACTGGAAGATGACATTCCCTGTGCTTCTTCTGTTCGCAATAGGCTTCCTTTCCACAAAGATGATTTCGATAGGCACATTCTGCGCCATCATCACAGCGTGGATTTATATTTTCATCAACTACGGCAGCGACCCTGTCCTGCTGGTATATTTCACCTGCCTTGCAGCATATCTTTTCTGGCTTCACAGAAGCAACATCAAGCGTCTTATCAATGGTACAGAATCGAAGATAGACTTCAAGGCAAAGCTCCTCAAGGACGTTGAGAAGAAGTAGCATATAGCCTTCCCCTTGAGGGGAAGGTGTCACACAAAGTGTGACGGATGAGGTGTCTTGAATCTTATTTGCAACTTAAAGTTTTAATTAAAACGCAAGACTTCTCGCCACGCGCAAGGCGTGGAGTGTCTTCGACGACTTCTTTATGCTTGCACAAAAGAAGCAAAATGCCCAAACTGGTCCACGCAGTTTGATCACGGGACCAGAGGGCACTCTGGACTCCCATAGGAGCGCCGAGTGCGCGACCGGTGGCGAGTGCCACCGCACCCTATTTAATCTTGTGGGTTCCCTAACGAGCCTGCTCGTTAGGGTAAATTGGTTCGTTCCTCACAAATGGACAGACTGGGGTGGGTTACACCTCTGGGGAAAACTCGATTAAATCGCAAGTTTCCCCACAGTTTTTACCTCAAGGTGAAGACTGAAAACTTCCTATCATTTCGAAGCGAAGAATTTCCTGCGGTTTGCACAATCCATCTCGCCTCCCTCTGAGGAGGGAGGTGCCCAAAGGGCGGAGGGAGAGAATTTTATTTCAATGCGACTCACACTTTAGTATTTCGCAGAAATATATCGCGTCTACAGGACATATCGCATTTATATATCGTATTTGCTCTGCAAATATATCGCGTCACCAAAGGTGACATTATTTACAATTTCAGAGGTACTGAAAATGAAAATCACAATTTTAGGCAGCGGCGGCTGGGGTCTTGCCAACACCGTCCTGCTCAATAAAAACGGTCACGACATCACACTCTGGTGCTTCCTCGAATCGGAAGCTGAGCTTCTCAAAGCTGAAGGCGGCAATGAAAAGCTTCTCCCTGGTGTAAAGCTCCCTGAAAATATCAATATCACAACAGATATCTCCTGTGTAAAGGGCGCAGACCTTATCGTTGTTGCTGTTCCGTCCTTCGGTGTTGCAAGCACAGCGAGAAATATCAGACCTTTCATCACAAAGGAACAGACTCTTGTGCTCCTTTCCAAGGGCTTCGACAAGGAAAACGGCTACTGCCTCCTTGCTGACACTCTCCAGCGCGAGCTTCCTGAAAACAACATCGTTGTTGTGACAGGTCCTTCCCATGCGGAAGAAGTTTCACGCGGTGTGCCGACAGCTGTCGTTGCCGCATCAAAGAGCAAAAAGGCTGCCGAGTTTGTTCAGAATATCTATATGAACAACTGGTTCAGAGTTTACACATCCCCTGATGTGGTAGGCGCAGAGCTTGGCGGCGCTATGAAGAATATTATGGCTCTCGCTGTCGGTATCTCTGACGGTATGGGCTTTGGCGATAACACAAAGGCAATGCTTATGACACGCGGCATTATGGAAATGGCTCGTTTCGGCGTTGCAATGGGCGGCAATCCTGAAACATTCAGCGGTCTTTCGGGCACAGGCGACCTTATCGTAACCTGTGTTTCCGACCATTCGAGAAATCGCCGTATGGGCTTGCTTTTAGGCAAGGGCTATAAGCCTCAGGAAGCTATCGAAAAGGTTGGCGCTGTCTGCGAAGGCTTCTTCGCTGCCGAAGCTGTCCATCATCTTGCAAAGGACAAGAATCTCGACCTTCCGATTTCCGACTATATGTATAAGCTTCTTTATGAGGATATGCCTCTTAATGAAGTGGCTTCCGAGCTTCTCAGCCGCCAGAGAAAGGGAGAATTCTCTGAAACATGGAATAAGCACCTCTCCTGGGAAGAATAATTTTAAATCAAAGGCTCTCGAGTCTCTCACGCCTCCCCTGTGCAAGGGGAGGCTTTTTAGTGTCCAAACAATCCGTAGGGTACGGTTGCCTCCCTTGCCTAAAGGGAGGGGGACCATTCGGAGAATGGTGGAGGGATTCAACAACGTCCCGCAAACGCACAATCTGTGTAGGGTGCGGCGTCCCCGACGCACCGCGGGCGGGCATGGAAACCCGCCCCTACAAACAAGCCTTAAAACAACCCGTGTAGGGGAGGGTCTCTGCGCCCTCCCGCAGAAAAAGTTATAAGTAAATAGTGAAAAGTAAAAAACAAAGGAAGACGGAGGGATTGTTTATGAAAAATAAAAGCACTCCTGAACAGAGTGCTTTTTCTTTTATCTGAAATCAATTTTAATACTGCCGCTGACTGTGCTGAGAGTCATGGTGTGGAGAAATTCCCTGTCGGAAAGCTCGGTGTAACCGCCTTTTATCTTCATACCGCCGATATGACAGGAGCCGGAAGTCATCTTGAATGACTTTCTGTAATCATCAGCCTTGCCCTCAAGCATCAGCTTGATACTGCCGGAAACCGACCTTATCTCGATATCTCCGTCGGCGTTACCGCTGATTTTAATGCTTCCGCTGGTGTTTTTCATCACAATATTGCCCATAACAGCATTTTCTATGTGTGTGCTGCCCGAAACACTGTGGATATTCAACCCGGCAAAGCGGCAATTTTCACTTCGCATACTGCCGCTGACTTGCGTTATCGTACATGCGCCCAGATCACAGCTTTCGGTTTTAAGTCCACCCGAAGTAAGCGATATATCAGAGGTGAGAGCCTTGATGTTTTCAAGAGTTAAACTGCCGGCTACGGCAGAAAGATTGATAAAGTCAAACAGCGTGCCTGCCTTGAAATACACCTTTACAAAGCCGCGAGATGTGATGCCGAAAAGCGACAGCAGCCCTCCAGACTTGCGCTCTCTTACAGTCAGAACTCCATTAGCAATGCCGTGCTCAATAGTGCAATTGGTCGATTCTTCAAACTCATAGCCATAATGGTCAGAAGGAATGAACTCAATGCGAGCTGCAATGGTTTTGATATTGACAGCGTTGAAATCGCCCTTTTCGGTACTTGTATCCACAGGCACAGGCTGACCTGCTTCACGGATTATATTTTCAGCAAGAGCCTCAGGCGAGCCGAGAGCGCTTATTACATCAGCTTCGTTTTCCTCGCCGGCATCGGCGAAATATTCCTCATAATATTGGACAGCGTTTTCAATTTCTTCATCGGAAAGGGGAGAAAGGGCGTCTCTAAGCCGTCTGATAAATATTTCTTTATTCATGAGTGCTACCTCCTGTAAGAATAGTGTCAAGATTTGTCTTATACATTTTCCATTCGTCAAGATATTCTGCAAGTTTGTTTCTTCCGCTTTCAGTTATTGAATAAAATCTGCGGTTTCTGCCGTTAAATGGCTGGTCGTAAGTTTCGAGCAGACCGTCTTTCTGGAGTCTGCGCAAAACAGGGTAAAGTGTACTTTCGGAAATATCGACGATAGCGCGGATATTCTGTGTCAGCACATATCCGTAAACATCTTCGCGGGCAACCACAGCCAGCACACAGGCATCAAGCATCTGACTGGTCAATCCAAATGACATTTTGCACCTCCTTTATTTTTGATAATATTATACGCCATATAATATTATTTTGTCAATAGGTGAATGAAAATTCTCTGCATAATTTTTCACATTCGGGGCAAACTATCCACAAAACCGAAAAGGAGAAAATTATGAACAAGAATTATGTTTCACTCGAAGGCGCGGCATCCCACTATGACATCATCAGCCGTATGCAGGGTGAGCTGAAAAAGGGCAATTACGGCAAGGACCACTGGCTCGTCGGCAAGGGCTTTGACGAATGCACTCTCGCCGAAAAGACAAGCCCTGAGGCTTATGTGCTCAACGAGATTTCCGATTCCGTCCCTGTGGTGATTATGGATAAAACCGGAAATACTGCCTGCGCAAACACAGCGGCGCTTTCATTGGTGAATGTCAGCCATAACAAGGGCGTTGTGGATAAAAACTCCATCGAAACCCTGAAAAACTCCATAAAATAACAAAAAGAGCAGAGAAATCTGCTCTTTTTTGCATGATATAATACGGGCGGGCTTGGAAACCCGCCTCTACGATTGATTTATAACACATACTGTAGGGGAGGGTCTCTGTGCCCTCCCGCCGGAATATGATACATATATTGTTTACTTCCCTACAAACACCCTCACAGCATCTCTTAAAAATACCGCGCAGCCGGGGGCAATTTTATCATAATATGCGGTAAATCTCTCGTCCTGCACATACATTTCAGCCACACCTGCGTGCATCTCAGGAGTGTACTTGCCCCAGTAAAATGTCAGCCATTTCTTATGAAGCTGGCAGACAGCCTGAGCTTCTCTTGATGCAGGGTCGCCCTTTTCAAAGGCGATTTTCAGAGCCGAATTAAGGTCCTTTGTCAGCTCCTCCACATCCTTATATTCCTTTTCAGTCATGTTAAGGATGATTTCGTGGGATTTATCCACAGCCTCCTGACCGTATTTTTCAATTATTTCTTTTCCATATTTCTTCTTATTTTCTTCAACAATACCGCGCTTGAAGGCCTCAAATTTTTCCTTCTGTGACATATTATATTCTCCTTTCATACTGAGCAAAGTCTTTTCGGCAGAGGCAATTATGCCCTCGATTCGTGCCTTTTTCTCATTCAGAGCGGCAATATGCCCCTCAATAGCCGACTTTGCATCGAAATTTTCATCGTAAATTATGCTTTTTATCTGCTCAAGCTCCATATCCAGCTCACGATAAAATAAAATCTGCTGCAAAATATCGAGCTGACGCTCTGTGTAAATGCGGTAGCCGTTGGAGCGGATTTTCTCAGGCGTCAGCAGACCGATTTTGTCGTAATAACGGATAGTGCGCGCCGACTGACCCGAAATCCGGCAGATGTCTTTGATAGTGTATTCCATAATATTTCTCCCATGGGTGACAGTGATATGAAAAATCCAGTTCCTTGGCTCTGTATTTTCCTGTCGACACCTATATCATAAACCATGACGTAGCGTCAATGTCAATAGTTTTTGGAATAATTTTTGCAAATTGTGAAAAAATATTTCCGAGGTGGCAAAAATGGAAAAAATATCGAAAAATCTCGACGAAAACATAAAATATCTCAAGGATATCTTCAAAAATGACAGCACATTCATCGTCCGTCCCCTTGAAACAAAGCGGGGACAGCGGTGCTGTGCCTTTTTCTGCGATGGCATGGTGTCAACACCTGTCGTCAACGATTCGGTAATCAAACCGATTACGCTGTGGGACGAAAAAATCGAAATCGGCAGCGAGCTTGCCGACCTTAAAACTAAAATCCTCCACGCAAACGACATAAAAATCGGCAAAACCATGGAGGACATCTTTGGCGGTGTCCTTTACGGAGACACCGTTGTGCTGACAGAAGGGACGGATATGGCGCTCGTCATCAACACAAAAGGCTTTACCATCCGCTCAATTTCCGAGCCGGGAAGCGAAAAAATCGTCACAGGTCCAAAAGAAGGCTTCACAGAAGGCATTATGCAATGCACCACCCTCATTCGCCGCAGGCTAAGGACCGAAAAGCTCAAGTTCACCTTTATGCCCCTTGGCACAGTCAGCAAAACCACCTGCTGTGTATGCTATATCGACGGAATTGCCGATGAAAATGTGGTGAATGAGCTGAAAAAACGGCTGAAAAAAGTGGATATCGACGGCATTTTAAACTCAAATTACATTGAAGAAATGATAACCGACCGAAAGGGCGCGCCTATGGACCTTGTGGGCAAAACCGAGCGCCCTGATGTAGTCGTCGCCCGCCTGCTCGAAGGCAGAGTAGCTCTCATCGTCGACGGCACTCCCGTTGTGCTGACAATGCCGTATATATTTATGGAACAATTCCAATCGCCCGAAGACTACTATGCCAACCCGTTTTTCTCGTCATTCTCACGGCTGATACGGATAATGGGGTTTTTCGTGGCGATATCCGCCCTGCCGGTCTATATGTCGCTGATAACATACCACCCCGAAATGCTGCCAAGCCCATTGCTATTTTCGATTTCGGCGGCGCGGGACAATGTGCCGTTGCCGACTGTGCTTGAAGCCTTTGCCTTGCTCATAAGCTTCGATATACTCCGCGAAGCAGGCAAACGCACCCCTGATGTGATAGGGCAGACGATGAGCATTGTGGGCGCATTGATATTGGGGCAGGCGGCTGTCGAAGCCCGATTTGTTTCTGCTCCTATGATAATCGTGGTGGCGGTTTCGGGCATCACAGGGCTGATGCTGCCCAATATGCGGGCGCTGATAACCTTCACACGGCTGACTCTTATGATTCTCGCCAGCTTTATGGGGCTTTACGGCTATATTTTTGGCCTGCTGTGGCTGTTTGCCTATATTGCATCGACCGATTCCTTCGGCGTGCCTATTATTGGAAAAATATCGGGCGAGGACTCCTTTATCCGCGTTTCGTGGAGCAGAATGAAGCGGTCGGGCAGGTTTTTAGGGGGAGAAAATGAGGATTAAAATACTGTTTTTACTGCCGTTTCTGCTTATTTTAAGCGGCTGTTATGACTACCGCGAAACCGACAGCATGGCGATAGTTTCGGGGCTTCATGTGACAAAGGGGACTGAGCAGAGGTATAAGCTGACCTTTGAAATTGTCGGCACAAAGGCAGACGACAGGAGCATGAAGGCTAAGATCACAGGTATGGAGGGTGACACGGTGGCGCAGGCAATCGATAATGCCACCGCCGTTTCGGGCAAGAAGCTCTATTTCGGTCACGCCCAGGTGCTTGCCATTGATTCCGAGCTGGCGAAAGAGGGAATTGGCGATATTTTAGACTATTTTTCACGGCAGAATGATATGCGGCTTACAATGAATGTGATTATTTCCGAGGGAATGAGCGGTGAGGAGCTTTTCAAAAGCGAGGAGGGGGACATCCGCTCCTTTGTCCTTGCCGATATGCTCAAGGCCAACGAGGAGAGGGCGATAACGCCCAATATCGAGCTTTACAGCTTTATTGCCGACAGCTTTGAACGGGGCAAGGATAGCTGTCTGCCAATTGTGAATATGGAAGAAAATGGAAATATAAACCTGAGCAGCCTTGCCGTTTTCAAAAAGGCGCAGCTTGTGGGAAATCTCAATGAGGACGACACAAAATATCTTATGCTTCTGGAAAATATCGGCGAAAGGGGTGGTTTTATCCTTGAAAGAGAGGGCGGAAGCCCTGTTTCCTTTGAGATACGAAGCCGAAAAGCCGATATAAAGCCGAGGCTGGAAAATGGGAAAATCCTGTGTGATATTGATTTAAAAGCCCAGTTTGGTGTGCTTGAGCTGACGGGGGACGATTCTGTGATCGTGCGGCACAAGCTTGAGGAAATGGAGAATGAACTGGGAAAATATGTAAGTTATGAGCTGGGACAGTTTGTGGATAATTTAAAGCAGACAGACCTGCTTGGCATCGAGCGTCAGCTTATAAGGCATAACCCTCAGCTTGAGGATTTTCTTGCGGAAAGCTTTCCGAAGCTTTATGAGGAAGCCCGTTTCAACATCAGCCTTGACCTTGATATAATCGACAGCGGCAGAACGCTGAGAAAGCTGGGGAAATCGTGAAAGCATTGGCAGTAATTTTGTTGTATTCCCTGTTTTTTACAGGTGACAGAGGAAAGTTAAACCTGTGGATACTCGCACCGCTGTTGATTTTAGGGCTGGCATTGACAACGGGACTTGAGGTACCCACTATGAACGAGCTGACCGAAATGCTGAAAGGGGGAGCATAATGAAAAAGCTGACCGCAAGACAGGCTTTCTGCCTTTATGTCCTCTTTATCCTCGGCAGTATCTCGACGATAGGCGGCACAAATGAAGCGGGCAGGGACTATTATCTCAGCTTTCTTGCAGGCGGTGCTGTTGGGTTTTTGTTCAATATTTTATATATAAAAATCGGCAATAACGGGCGGATTTTCAGAATAATTTCAACTTTTGCCACAGTTTATATTGCCGCCATAGCGATGAGCCTTTTCACAATGTTCATCTCCCAGATGACACTCATCGCAACGCCCAATATCATAATTGCCGCCTTTATCGCCGCCACAGTTTATATAATCTGCCGCGGCGGAATCGTGACACAGGGGCGGCTGGCGAGCGTGATTTTTCCCATTGTTTTCCTGTTGATAACGATAGCTTCGCTGGCATCTTTACAGCAATCGGACTTTGAAAGCCTGCTGCCATTACTTCAGAATGGCATAAAACCCTTGCTTGACGGCAGCTTCACATCATTTATGTTCTATTTTGCCGAAGGCTTTTCGGGGGTAATTGCAATAGCAATGTCGGCAGAAAAAAAGGACGCAAAGAGGGGTATCCTGTGGGGTACAGTATTCGTGACCCTGTTTGTCGCCATGATTTTTATAAGAAATCTGGCGGTGCTCGGCTGGCCCTTTGTCGGCTCGCTGTATTTTCCGTCATATACTGTGGCAAGCCTTGTGCGGCTCGGGGATTTTTTCCAGAGAATGGAAGTTCTGATTTCAATAGTGTTTATCCTTTGTAAGCTGATGAAGATAGCGTTACTGGAAGAATATGTAAAAATCACACTGTCGGAAATCACAAAGCGGGAAATAAGCTACGGCGCAGTGACAGCCATCGTGTTCACCCTTTCCCAGATGATTTTCGGCGGTGTGACCGATGCATTTATCTGGCTGGAAAATTATCGGTATTACCTGATATTCCCCTGCGTTATAATGCCTGCTCTGGTGTGGATTAAGGGGAAGATTAAAAGAGAGATATAAAAGCGGGCGGGCGCAGAGGCACCGCAGGAGAATGAATTGGCTACGCATGAATTGTTGCTATGCAATATTGCGGTATCTGCGATGCATCTGAATAGGTGTCTCTCCCTACGTCACACTTCGTGTGCCACCTCCCTCGTCAGAGGGAGGCAAGTGGTAAACCCTGTCATTCTGAGACATCGCCGAAGAATCTCATGCGGTTAGCACAATAGATATCCGCCGCAACAAAAAAGACCACCTTTGAGGTGGCCTTTTTACATATCATTTGCTATTCTGAAATGTTAAAATATTCCATAGATGACTTGATGAGGGAGTCAATAAGTTCTTTGTTTTGTTTGTATTCACTATAATCGTTTAAACGAAGGCTGTATTCCTTGAAACGTGAACTATAAGATAAGTCAAGTTTCGCATCATCAAATTTGCTTTTTAGTGTATCACTTTCGTTACCCTTGCAAACTATGTACAGATAATTCTTTTTAGGTCTGAACATAACAAAGTTTTTGGAAACTCCATCTTTTGCCATACCTATATAGAATTTGTTGTATTTTAATTCGTAACCAACGGTATAATCTTTCACACTAGAAAAAATAAGATCGATTTCTTTAAGTATTTTTGTAGTACTTTTATTTTCCCAGTACTTGCGATCAGTAACTTCAAATTGCTCATCTTCATCACTGGCAAGAGAAATACGGTCAAGGACTTTTGTGAAAGCTAACGAGATATCATCTCCTTGTTTATATGCGGAAAGTTGTAGTGCGATTAAAGGGATAGATCCATTAAATAGAGAAATAACATTCATAAATCTTCCTGTGATTTCTTCAGCTATGATAACTGCACAATGGTCATACTGGGGATATCGTTTCTTTTCGCTATCCCAATATTCTATTGTACGGATAATATGACTTGGATCAGTAGCACCCAATTGCACTTCTACTTCATATCGTGTGCCGTCATCATCTGCAAAAAGTAAATCCAATCTGCCACCAGAAGGCTGAATTTTTTCTCTTTGTATAGGTGTAAGATCACCTAGACCTAAAACAGAAGGATCTTCAAAAATAAAATTTTGAATTAAGCTTTCCTTTATTTCGGGATGATTTTTTAATTGAATTTTTTCTGTTTTAACAATTTTCATAGTATAACACCCTATCATTCATTATAAATCTTAATTACCCCAAGCTCCTGCAGCTTGCAGAGGAGGAGTACGACGACAGGCACAAGGAACATTCCGCCGAAGCCTGCGATTCTGTAGCCGAAATAGATACACAGCAGGCTGACGAATGGGTGAAGTCCTATGTGCATACCGACGATTTTCGGCTCTATCATGTTGCGTATCACAAGCACGACGCCGTATGTGGCTATCATGCCGACAGCGCGGAAGAAATCGCCGGTTATCAGGCTGACTATCGACCACGGAATGAGCACTGTGCCAACACCTAAAATCGGCAGGGCGTCGATAACGGCAATACACATTGCAAGAAGGAAGGTGTACGGCACTTTCTGTATGCTGAAGCTGATGAGAAGCTCGCAGAAAGTGATACAGATGATTATCGACTGAGCTTTTATCCATTTGAGCACGGAAGAAACGAGGAAATGTCTTATTTCAAAAAGCACCTCAAGCACCTTTGGCGGAAGCTGTTTTTTGACAAAACGCACGATTGTGCGGCGCTCACTCGTCATAAAATATGTGGAAACAAAGATGAAAACTGTGGAGATAAGCACTGTAGGCAGGGAACCAGCCACCTTGAAAATCGGGCTGACGATGGCACCTGCCGAAAAATCAGGGAGTTGGATAGAGGATATAAGGTCGTTGAGGCTGGAAATGCGGATGCCTATTTTTTCAAGAGGAAGAGCGGCAAACAGCTTGTCAAACCTCTGGGAAAATTCGGCGAATGTTGCAGATAAAGACTGGGCGAGAGAGGGGAGAGAGTCGATAAGCTCACTGCCCTGACTTATGCAGACAGCCACGATGAGATATATCAATGTGCCGAAAATAGTTATATATAATAAGGTGCACACCAAAGCAGCCACCTTTCTCGGCACACCTTTGTGCTCAAGCTGGCTGACAGGCTTTTCGATAATTCCTGTCATTATTATGGAAATTATAAACGGAATAGTCCATGGAAAAATGGTATTGAAGAAAAACTTCAGCCCGAAAAAAATAACAAGGACATACCCGACGAGAATAAAAAAGCTTATATGTTTATTTTCGTGAAATCTCATTTGAATCCCTCGCTTTCGTGCCATCCTTATATATTTATTTTAGCACATAACAACGGTTATAATCAAGCAAAAAAATAATATTGTAAAAAAATATTAAGGTTTTGCCTATAAATAAAAAATTTATAGAAAAAGTCAATTTACACAAAAATAAACCTTGAAATTATAGTAAAAAAGGTGTATAATGATAAAAAGGTTATGACAAAAAACTAACAAAACGGCGGAGGTAATATGAATACAGTAGATTTTGGCGTTATAGACAAGATCCTTGAGAAGAACGATTATTCTCAGGCAAAAACAATTGCCATACTGCAGGATATTCAGGAAGAATACCGTTATATTCCTAAAGAATCCTTCCAGTATGTGGCAGACAAGCTTGGCATAAGCTGTGCTAAGCTTTATTCGGTTGCAACTTTCTATGAAAACTTCTCCCTTGAGCCAAAGGGCAAGTATGTTATCAAGATTTGCGACGGTACAGCGTGTCATGTCCGTAAATCCGTGCCTATTCTTGAGCATTTCAGAAAGGAACTCGGTCTCACAAACGGCAAGCACACATCTGATGACGGGCTTTTCACCGTGGAAATAGTATCCTGTCTCGGCGCTTGCGGTCTTGCTCCTGCAATCGTTGTAAATGACCATGTTCATCCGACTATGACTGTTGAAAAAGCACAGGCTATCATTGACGAATTGAGAGGTGAAGAGAATGCTTAAATCTCGCCAGGACCTTATTGATATCAGAAGAATATATGAAGCTGCTGCAGGTCATGAGAGAAAGATTCTCGTATGCTGCGGTACAGGCTGTATGGCAGGCGGCGCATTGGGCATCTATGCTGAGCTCAAGCGCATCATGGAAGAAAAGGGCGTCAACTGCTCGGTAGAGCTTGAAAAAGACCCTCACGGCGATGTTGTCGGCCTCAAGAAGAGCGGCTGTCACGGTTTCTGTGAAATGGGCCCTTTGGTCAGAATCGAGCCTCACGGCTGGCTTTACGTCAAGGTAAAGGCAGAGGACTGTGAAGAAATCGTTGAAAAGACAATCATCAAGGGCGAATACATAGACAGACTCGGTTATACACAGAACGGCGTCCTCTATAAGGAACAGGAAGAAATTCCATTCTATAAGAAGCAGACACGTCTTGCTCTCGAGCATTGCGGTCACATTGACGCTACATCCATCAATGAATATTTTGCAGCGGGCGGCTATAAGGCTCTTGAAAAGGCTCTCTTTGATATGACAAGAGAAGAGATCATTCAGGAGATCGAGCTTTCCAATCTCCGCGGCCGTGGCGGCGGCGGTTTCCCTACAGGCAGAAAGTGGAGACAGGTTTATAATCAGCCTGAAGGCACAAAGTACATCGTATGTAACGGTGACGAAGGCGACCCAGGCGCATTTATGGACCGTTCCATCATGGAAGGCGACCCTCACAGAATGCTCGAAGGCATGATGATCGCAGGTATCGCTGTCGGCGCTCAGGAAGGCTATATCTATGTCCGCGCTGAGTATCCTCTCGCTATCGAAAGATTGAGAAATGCTATCGACCAGATGTACGAAGTCGGTATCCTCGGCAAGAACATCCTCGGCACAGATTTCTCCTTTGATATGCACATCAACAGAGGCGCAGGCGCATTCGTCTGCGGCGAAGGCTCTGCTCTGACAGCTTCCATCGAAGGTCAGAGAGGTATGCCAAGAGTTAAGCCTCCAAGAACTGTTGAAAAGGGCCTTTTCGCAAAGCCAACAGTTCTCAACAATGTTGAAACTTATGCAAACGTTGCCCCTATCATCGTAAAGGGCGCAAACTGGTATAAATCCATCGGTCCTGAAAAGAGCCCTGGCACAAAGGCTTTCGCTCTCACAGGTAACGTTGTAAATACAGGTCTTATCGAAGTTCCAATGGGTACTAAGCTTCGCGAAGTCATCTATGACATCGGCGGCGGTATCAGAAACGGCAAGAACTTCAAGGCTGTTCAGATCGGCGGTCCTTCCGGCGGCTGCCTTATCGAAAATAATCTCGACCTCGCTCTCGACTTTGACTCCCTCAAGAAGGTCGGCGCGATGATCGGCTCGGGCGGTCTCGTTGTTATGGACGATGATACATGTATGGTTGAAGTTGCCCGCTTCTTCATGAACTTCACACAGAATGAATCGTGCGGTAAGTGCGTTCCATGCCGTGAAGGCACAAAGCGTATGCTTGAAATCCTCGAAAGAATCGTAGCAGGCAAGGGCGTTCCTGAGGACATCGACCTTCTTTTGGAACTTGCTGATACAATTTCTTCCACAGCTCTCTGCGGTCTCGGCAAGACAGCTCCTTCCCCTGTTATTTCCACAATCAAGAACTTCCGTGAGGAATATATGGAACACATCGTGGACAAGGTCTGCAAGACAAAGACCTGCACAGCTCTCAAGAAGATCGTTATCGATCCTGACCTCTGTAAGGGCTGCTCCAAGTGCGCAAGAAACTGCCCTGTAAATGCAATTTCCGGCGAAATCAAGAAGCCATTTGTAATCGACCAGTCCAAGTGTATCAAGTGCGGTGCCTGCCTCGAAGGCTGTCCGTTCAAGGCTATAAAGGAGGCTTAAATTATGTGTGCTAAGCCAAAGACAATGATGATTGACGGTATGCCCGTCCTTATTGAAAATGAAAAGAATATTCTGGAAGTCATCCGCAAAGCAGGCATAGACCTTCCTACATTCTGCTATCACTCCGAGCTTTCCACTTATGGCGCCTGCCGTATGTGCGTAGTTGAAAATAAATGGGGCGATATCGAAGCCTCCTGTTCCTCCGTTCCTCGTGACGGTATGGAAATCTGGACTAATACTCCAAAGGTAAGAAAGTACAGAAAGATGATTCTGGAGCTCCTCCTTTCATCTCACTGCCGTGACTGTACAACTTGTAACCAGAACGGCACATGTAAGCTCCAGGAGCTTGCACGCCGCTATGGTGTAAATAATGTTCGTTTTGAAAACTCCAAGACAGTTCCTGAAATCGACGATTCTTCCGCTTCCATCACAAGAGATATGTCTAAGTGTATCCTCTGCGGCGACTGTGTTCGTGTCTGTGAAGAAGTTATGGCTGTCGGCGCTATCGACTTTGTAGGCCGTGGCTCCAAGATGAAGATCACTCCTGCATTCGGCGATCCTATCAATACAACAAGCTGTGTCGGCTGCGGTCAGTGTGCTGCAGTCTGCCCAACAGGCGCTATCACAATCAAGAATGACGTTGCAGAAGTATGGGATGCTATCTATGACAGAAACTGCAAGGTTGTCGTTCAGGTTGCTCCTGCTGTCCGTGTTGGTATCGGCCAGATGTTCGGCATGAAGCCGGGCGAAGATGTAATGGGCAAGGTTGTTGCGGCTCTCCGTCGCCTTGGCTTTGACAAGGTATTCGATACAATCACAGGCGCTGACCTTACAGTTCTTGAAGAAACAAACGAATTCCTCACACGTCTTGAAAATCCTGAAAAGCTCCCTCTCTTCACATCCTGCTGCCCTGCATGGGTAAAGTTTGCTGAAGAAAAGCACCCAGAGCTTCTTCCACATCTTTCAACATGCCGTTCCCCAATGCAGATGTTCGGCGCAGTTCTCAAGGAACAGTACAAGAATGAAGGCAAGAAGGTTATTTCTGTTGCTATCATGCCATGTACAGCAAAGAAATCCGAAGCAAAGCGCGTTGAATTCAATGACGAACAGGGCCCTGCAACTGACTTCGTTCTCACAACTCAGGAACTTGGTCAGATGATCAAGGAAGCAGGTATCGTGTTCAATGAACTCGACCCACAGGTTATCGACCAGCCATTCGGCATCGGCTCCGGTGCAGGCGTAATCTTCGGTGTAACAGGCGGCGTTACAGAAGCTGTTATCAGACGTGTTTCTGAAGATAAGTCCGGCGCAGCTCTCCGCGTTCTCGAATACAAGGGCGTAAGAGGCTTTGACGGCATCAAGGAAACAGAAATCGAAGTTGGCGAAACAGTCATCAAGATTGCTATCGTTTCCGGTCTTGCAAATGCTGAAAAGCTCATCAAGGAAATGCAGGAAGGCAAGCGTTTCTATCACTTCGTTGAAGTTATGGCTTGTCCTGGTGGCTGTGTATCGGGCGCAGGTCAGCCTGTCGGCACAATGGCTATCAAGAAGAAGCGCGGCGAAGGTCTCTATCAGGCAGACAAGATGAGTATCCTCAAGTACTCCGAAGAAAACCCAACTCTTGCAGGTCTTTACGCAGGCGTTCTCAAGGGCAAGGTTCACGAATTGCTCCACAGAACTTATGTTGACAAAAGAGTAAAGTAAGATATATAAGCAATAAAAGCCACTCCACCCGGGGTGGCTTTTCAACTTTTTTAGCCTTCCCCTTGAGGGGAAGGTGCTGAACGTAGTGATGCGGATGAGGTGTCCTGTAGGGATCGGCGTCCCCGACGGTCCGAATAAAGCCTTCTTCAGTAGGAGAAGGGGGCGCCGTAAACGGCACTAGCTTCACGTCGCCACGAATGTTGGTGGTGGGATTTACGATGGACACATGGTATATTTGTGAATGTATATTATAAAAATGCCAGATATATGTCATTCTGAGCGTATGCGAAGAATCTCTTGAAAAATGCAATAAACCATAAACATAAAATAAATTTGTTGACAAAATAAATAAACGGTGATAAACTATAATTACAAAAGAGGTGATAATTATGGCTAACATCGAATATTTATCAGGCAAAACCGCAAAGGACGGATTCACAGAGCTTGACGACAGATTTGTCTGCATTTACTGCGGTATGGAATTTGAAAAGGGTGAGATATTCAAAGTCGGTGACCGCTTTTTCGATGCGCAGAAAATGGCGAAAATCCACGCCGAAAATCACGACGACCGCCTTGAACGCATTTTTGAAATGGGCGGCAAAAATCTTTCGCTGACAGACAACCAGAAAAAGCTGATAAGCCTTTTTGCCGATGGCATGAGCGACAGCGATATCGCAAAAGAACTGGGGATAACTCCGTCGACTGTGCGCCATCAGCGCTTTATGTTCCGTGAGCGCGCAAAAGGTGCAAGAGCCTTTCTCGCCTTGTGGGAACTGGCAGAAAATGGAAAAAATAACAGCAGGAGCAAAAGTGAAGACAACCTTATAACACCGCACGAGGGGGCGAAAATGGTGGATGAACGCTATGTTATAACCGAACAGGAAGAGAAAAATATCCTCGAAAATGTCTTTATCAGCCTCGAGCCATTAAAGCTCAAAGTCTTTTCCAAAAAGAAAAAGAAGAAAATCGTCATTCTTCGCAAGGTCGCAGGGCAGTTTGAAGCGGGAAAACAGTACACCGAGCCTGAGGTCAACGATATCCTGCAGGATATCTGGCACGATTATGCCACAATGCGCCGTTATCTCATCGAATACGGCTATCTCGACCGCAGTAAAGACTGCAAATCCTACTGGAAAAAATCATAAAACAAAGCCGTCCGTAATGGGCGGCTTTAATTTTGTTGACAAAATAAGATAAATGTAGTACAATCTGAATTAGTTGATGCTACATCTATTTTTGAAAGGTGATAAAATGGATAAAACAAAAAGACAGATTACAAAAATTGCACGAGAAGCAGGCAAGCTTACCGTGCGTATGATGCGGGAAGAGGGAATAGGCACAGGTGAGTTTGACCTTATTCATCTTGTCAGACACAGCCCTGGTATTTCACAGAAAGAGGTAAGTGCTGAACTTAATATGGACAAGGGCGCCACAGCGCGCAGGGTTGCGAGTCTGGAGGAAAAGGGCTATCTTGTACGCACAGAAAATCCGTCAGATGGGCGGAGCAGGTTTCTGTATGCCACTGAAAAGGCGGAAAAACTCAAGCATTCCAAAACCTCTGTTGAGACGGCATTTTATGAATGGCTGATTGAAGGACTGAATGAAAATGAGCAGGATGAGTTTGCGCGCCTGCTGGATATTCTTTACACACGTTCAAAGGAGGAAAGCCGCAAAGGATTTTCTCAGGTTATAAAGCTTTTGAAACAGGAGGATGAAATATGTGGATGATAGCGGCATGCGGCTCGGCAATTTTTGCAGGACTCACTTCGATTCTCGCAAAGTGCGGAATCAGAAAAACAGATTCAGATGTTGCGACAGCTATAAGAACAATAGTTGTGCTTATTTTTTCGTGGATAATGGTATTTGTCGTCGGCTCTGCCGATTCGATAACTCAGATAGGGACAAAGTCCCTGATTTTTCTTGTGCTTTCCGGAGCAGCAACAGGGGCATCTTGGATATGTTATTTCAAAGCGCTGTCGATGGGCGATGTAAATAAGGTTGTACCGATCGATAAATCGAGCACAGTGCTGACTGTCCTGCTTGCCATTATCTGTTTTGGCGAAACAGATAACCTTGCTGTAAAGCTTGTTGCTACAATGATGCTCGGAATCGGCGTTATGCTTATGGTCGAGAAAAAACAGAGCGGCAGCAAAGCGGCAGACAACGGATACATCATATATGCCGTCGGCTCGGCTGTTTTTGCAGCACTGACATCTGTACTTGGCAAAATAGGCATTTCGGGTGTAGAATCAAATCTTGGCACGGCTATACGCACGGGAGTAGTGCTTGTTATGGCGTGGATAATTGTTTTCATGAAAGGAAAACAGCCGCTTTTAAAAAAGCTTGACGGACGTGAAGTGATGTTTATATGCCTTTCGGGAATTGCCACAGGCGCATCATGGCTGTGCTATTATTACGCCATACAAAATGGCGCTGTGAGCGTAGTCGTACCGATAGATAAAATGAGCATTCTGGTGTCAATAGGATTTTCCTACATAGCATTCAAAGAAAAGTTAAGCAGAAAGGCTCTGTGCGGACTTGCACTCATGACGGTGGGAACGATTGTTATGGCGCTGTTTGGATAATTTTACCTCAGGTGGTCTTGTAAAAGCAGTATGCCGAAGTTTACAAAGGAGGATAATTATTAAGAAAATTTTCATCATCCAGGGCGGTGGCAGATCGCGTGGAAATACTGCACAGCTTGTTGAAAGCTTCAAAAAGGGCGCGGAGTATGCAGGTAACTCTGTCGAAGTGATTTCGTTTCTCAAGCATCAGGTCAATGGCTGTCTCGGCTTCAATAACAAGGGTATGTACCTTGCAGGCGGCTGCGGCGGCACAAACGGCGCGCCACTCATCAATGAAACCTACCATCTTGAAAAGGTCTACCAATCCGGAAAAAATATTTATAAATAAAAGAAAAGCCACCCAATCGAGTGGCTTTTTCTAATTATTCCATAATCGGGAAACCGTCGGTGTACTCCATATTGCCGTCTGCATCTATCCACAGCACTTCGGCGTCCCAGTTGCTGGCAAGCTCTTCACCCGACTCCTTATCCGACAAAAACAAGGCCGTAGACAATAAATCTGCAACCTTTGAGCTTTCATGGAAAACTGTCACGCTGGAAAAATCTCCTCCGGGATAGCCTGTCTCAAGGTCAATAATGTGATGGTATTTCACACCGTCAACCTCATAGAAGCGCTGATAGTCACCGCTTGTGACGAGGGAGGCATCCCTGACCTTTACCTTGGCGCAAATCTCATTGGAGCGAGGGTCCTGCACGCCTGCCACAAAATAATCCCTGTCCTCGCTTGCGCCGCCAAAGCAGACCACATTGCCGCCCATATTTATTGTGCCGGCTGTGGCTCCGTTTTTAATCATAACATCCTTGATGATGTCGGCAACATAGCCCTTGGCAACAGCGCCTAAATCAAGGCTCATATTTTTATCGGCAAGACGGACTGTGTTTTCACCGAAAATAATATCGGACGGATCGCAGTGATTGAGCGCTTCGGTGAGTGCCGCTTCATCAGGAAGGGAAGTGCCTTCGTTTCTTGCGTCATGCCACAGTGAAAGGACAGCGCCCGACGCAATATAGACCTTCTTATCGGCAAGAGCGTAATTTTCACAGGCGAATTTCAGTATAGCCATAAGCTCGGAGTCGATTTCGACCTCCTTGCCGTTGGCATTATTTATGGTGCAGACGTTGTTCACGCCGGGATGTTCATTGTAAATATCGCAGAGCTGATGGTAGTTCATAAGGGCAAAATCGACAGCCTGCGTAATGGTTTCTTCCTTGTCAGGGGAGGAATAGAATTTTATTTCAGTTAAAGTGTCAAAATACATGTAATACTGGGCGGAGTAAAGTTCTTTGCCTTGACAGCCGCCAAGCAGGAATAAGCATAGTAATAAGAGTAAAATTCGTTTTTTCATAGGTCTATTATAATTTCAATAAAGTTGAAAATGCCTCCCCTGTGTAAGAGGAGGTGCTGAATGAAATGAAGCGGAAGGCTGATTTATTAAAGGTCTCTCCCTCCACCATTCTGCGAATGGTCCCCCTCCCTCCTCAGAGGGAGGCAAGGAGGGGGTAAAATAATAAATCTTAGATAGCGAACATCTTGTCTCTGCCTGGGAACATATAGTTCATCTTGCCGTCTTCTGTGAAGGAAACAGTTTCTTCAGCAGAGAAACGAACAACCTGACCGCCCCATTCACTGAGAGCGCTTTCTGTGTTGAGCTCGAGAGCGTAGCAAGTGTTCTTGTGGAGTGGGAATTCGCCCTTGAGGCCGATACCGCCCTGCATATCCCAGAGGCCGACTACTGTGCCTGCGCTGTGGCCGAAGAAGCCGACAGGGTGGTTGTAAAGCATAGCATTGATGCCTTCTTCCTTGGCTCTTGCAAGTGAAGTTCTGAGAATATCATTGCCTGTTCTGCCTGTAATATGCTCTTCGCATACGATATCCTGGAAGCGGGAAGTCTTTGCGAAAGCCTTGAGAATGTATTCAGGGATTTCTGTTTCGCCTTCCTTGAGGACGTAAGCGAGACGCTGGCTGTCTGTGCAGAGGCCGAAATACTTGATGCCTACGTCGTAGTGGAGAATGTCGCCGTGCATGATAATGCCGCTGTTTGCTGTGCCAGGAAGACCTTCGCGCTGAAGGTCAACATGAGGGCTGAACCAGAATGTGAGACCGAGATTATTGATTTCCTGAGCGATCCATTCTTCAACTTCAGTTGTTGTTGTGACACCAGGAGTAATAACATTGCGGGAGAATGCTTCGCAGCAGATGTCCATAGCAAGATGGTAAATGCTGTCATAGCGGGAAAGCTCCTCAGGTGTGCGTGTTTCGATCCAGCGTGTGGAAAGATCATAAGCGGAAGCGAGCTTGCCGATGTATTCATCGGAAAGTTCTGCGCAGAGATCGTCATAAAGCTGCTTAGAAAGACCGTCACCCATGCCGGAAACGAGAGAAGTGTTGATACCGATCTTCTCTGGCTTGAATTCTTCGATGAACTTTGCGAGAGCTTCGAGCTGGGAAAGCTCCTTGTTTACATAGCCCTGAGTGTAGATCTGGTTGATTCTGCCGTCAGGTCTGCCGAAGTTATATGGCACGAAATTGCCGTCCTTCATTGTGAAAACAAGGCAGGAAAGGCGGCGTGCTGTCAGGCAGAGAGCAGGGATCATTGTAGGATAGATAGGGTCTTCGTTGTATTCGCGGCAAAGCACGATCCACATATCGAAGCCGTATTCCTGCATGATCTCAGGAATGATAGTGTTTACACGGACCTTGAGAGAGTTGTCCATGATTTCATACTGTTTCTTGAGAGGTACTACTTTACGCATAATATTTCTCCTTTATGTGATAATAGCCTTCCCCTCGAGGGGAAGGTGTCACCGCAGGTGACGGATGAGGTGTAGCTGCGTTGCAGCATTTATTTAATATGCCTTCGGCACCACCTCACCACCGCTTTCGCGGAGCCTCTCCTCAAGGAGAAGCCTTTTATTTATCTTGATAACATTATAATACATTCCGTTTCATTTTACAAGAGAAAAGAAAAAGTCTTGATTTGTCGATTGAAAAATGATATATTTGTCTTAATAAAACTACTCAAAAGGAGAATAATCATGGCTGATCATTACAATCTTTTTAGTCTCAAGCATTTTTCCGGTATCGTTGCAGACTGTATGGGCATGGAATTGCCTGAAAATTTTGCGCCGTCAATAAACTGGGTGTCCGATATTCTCAAAGAGCGTCTCGGCGGCAAGGCTGACCGCGTTGTGCTCTATCACGCTGACGCTGTGGGACACTATATCTGGCAGAAGTACACACATCTTTTCGCTCCTGTCTATAAATACAGCAATATGTCTGTGCCTTTCCTCAGCACAGTTGAGTCGGTTACACCTGTTGCTCACGCAACTATGTACACAGGCATGGACCCTGAAGGCCACGGCATCAAGACTTATGACCGTCCGAAGCTCGAATGTACAACACTCTTTGATTTGTGGATTGAGCAGGGCAAGAAGGTTGCCATCGTTGCGCAGAAGGACTCCACATTCCTCCACATTTTCGCAGGCAGAAATCTCGATTATTTCGAAGAAGAATGCGGTGTTGAAGTGCAGGAAAGAGCACTCAAGCTCATTGAAGAGGATAAGTATGACATCATCAGCATCCATACATTCGACTATGACAATGCGGCTCACGCATACGGTCCTGAATCCAAGCAGGGACTTAACGCGGTTTCCCTCGAAGCCGAAGGCTATATGAGAATTGCCGAAGCTCTCATTAAGAATGCCAACGGCAGACGCACTCTGCTCACATATTCCCCTGACCACGGTCAGCATCTTCTCCCGGGCGGTAACGGCCAGCACGGCAGCAAGATGATTGAAGACATGAACATCGTTCACTTCTTCGGCACTCTTTAATTTATTGAATATGTAGGGGCGGGTTTCCACGCCCGTCCGCATTAAAATACAGAGGAGAACAAACTCTCCATAAGAAAGGAGAAAAATTATGAGAACATCATCTGAACTCCGCAGAATTGCCCTCAACGCCTTGCGCAGCAAATGGGTAATGGCAATTATAATGTGCATCATTGTCACATTTCTCGGCGGTGTAAACAGCGAAGGCATTGAATTCAAAATCAATTTTGAAGCGCACCACCCGAATTTCGGCGTTTATTTAGGCGACCATACCATTTATTCCACAAATCACGGCTTTATTCCTGAGGGATTAGGCATAATCGCAGGCGGATTTGCTGTTCTGGCTATTTTTTACGCGATTTTAAGATTTATGCTCGGCAGTATTGCAGGTGTCGGCTATGCGCGATTCAATCTTGACCTTGTGAATAATACAAATCCTAACTACGAAAGTCTGCTGAGATATTTCCCTTACTGGAAAAGCGCAATCTGTACAGCGATTGCAAAGGCTTTAAGGATTTTCCTCTGGACATTGCTGTTTGTTATTCCGGGCATTGTGGCATCATACAGCTACGCAATGACAAACTACATACTTGCAGAAACACCGAATATCAAGGCGAGCGAAGCCATCGAGATTTCAAAGGTGCTTATGCAGGGCAATAAATGGCGACTTTTCTGCCTCCGCCTCAGCTTTATCGGCTGGGACCTTCTTGCGGCGTTTACATTGGGTATCGCAAATATTTTCATTGTACCATATAAACAGGCCGCCGAAGCCGCATTCTATATGGATATCACAACGAAAAATTATACATCATTTGAATAAAAAAAGCAGGCTTCACCGCCTGCTTTTTGATATTTTCCACCCCAATAGCCTCCCCTGTGTAATGGGAGGGGGACCATCGGTAGATGGTGGAGGGGTTGTAAAATAAATGGTGGGGTTAATTGTATCAAGTAATACCTTGTCTATCCTCGCATAATGTGTTATAATATCCTATGGAAATATTTTTCGAGGTATTTTATGAAAAACTACAAAATCGTCGTTTCCTACGACGGCTCAAAATATAACGGCTGGCAGAAGCAGGGCAACACAAGTAATACAATGCAGGAGCGCTTTGAAAATGTGCTTTCCCGAATGTGTGCACACCCTGTGGAAATCAACGCATCGGGACGTACCGATGCGGGCGTCCACGCCATTGCTCAGACAGCCAATTTCAAGTGCGAAACAAGTCTTTCGCCTTGCGAAATCAAGGCTTATCTCAATAAATATCTGCCTGAGGATATCCTCGTCAAGTCGTGCGAAACGGCAGACGACCGCTTCCACGCCCGTCTTAATGCAGTTTCCAAGACTTATGAATATCTCATTGCGGTCGATAAGCCCGATGTTTTCGTGAGAAAATATGTGTGGGCATCCGAAAACAAGCCTGATGTTGAAATAATGCGCAATGCGGCAGAAAAACTGCTCGGCACCCACGATTTCAAGGGCTTTTCCACAGGTAAAACCAAAAAATCCACAGTAAGAACAATAAAATGGATAGATATTTCGGAAAATGACGGCATTATAGCCATCAGAATCAACGGCAGCGGCTTTCTTTACAATATGGTGCGCATAATTTCGGGGACCTTGTATGACATCGGCATCGGAAAAATGGAAGAAACTGTAATTGATAAGGTCTTTGAAACCAAAATCCGCGAAAACGCAGGACAAACTCTCCCTCCGCAGGGACTCAAGCTTGTCGAGGTATTTTATTAAAACAATCAGGCGGGCGGGCGTGGAAACCCGCCCCTACAAGACAATCCACGATAAAATAAATGTAGGGGAGGGTCTCTGCGCCCTCCCGCATTAAAACCCAACAAAAAAACAGCCCCATAGGGACTGTTTTAGACTGACGAAAAAGATTAAACT
>JAFSBG010000100.1 GCA_017441945.1 Clostridia bacterium | reverse complement strand
TGTCAAGATTCTGGCCGTTGCAGCCGTAGAGGAACTTTGCAGCAGCAAGATTGAGTGTGGAACGGCAGACAGCTGTGAAGTGGAGCTTCTGTTCGTATGTAAGCTCGCCGAGAGCCATTGTTCTTGTGATATCTGTCGAGCCTTCCCAGTAATGTCCGCCCGAGTCAACGAGATAGAAGTTGCCCAGTTCAACATCTGTGTTTGTCTCTTCAGTTGCGTGGTAGTGCATCATAGCAGCATTTGCACCGTAAGCAGAAATAGTTGTGAAGCTTGGCTCGATAAAGCCTTCCTGAGCCTCTCTGCACTTGAGAAGATATTCTTCAGCGCTCTTTTCTGTAATGTGCATCTTGCCTGCGTTGTTCTTGAGCCAGTACATGAACTTTGTGAAAGCAACGCCGTCCTTGATGTGAGCATTTCTTGTGTTTTCAAGCTCAACAGGATTCTTGATAGCCTTCATAAGAATTACAGGAGTTGTCTTTGCAACAAGGCAGGAATCAGCGAAAATGTTGTAGATACGATAGTTAGCTCTGTGAAGGTCGAGCCATACCTTTTCGTTTGCGATAGTTGGGAGGAAGTCATAGATTTCGCCGTAAGGCTTAACTGTGATGTTGTTGTCCTTGAGGTGCTTTGCAATTTCATCTGTAACTGCATTTGCGCCGACAAACCAGAGACATTCGTCCTTTGTGATAACAGCGAAGGAGATAACAACAGGGAAGCTTTCGATATCTCTGCCGCGGATGTTGAGAAGCCATGCGATGTCGTCAAGAGATGTAAGTACATGGACAGCTGCGCCTTCTTCAGCCATCTTAGCGCGTACATCGGCGAGCTTTTCAGCAACAGCCTTGCCTGAATACTTTGTATCGAGAATGAAAGCAGACTCGTTAGCCATCTTTGGTCTGTCGTTCCAGAAAAGGTCGGCTAAATCTTCGTCGATGTGCATGGAAGCGTTATGCTTGTCAGCGATCTTCTTGAAGTTCATACCAAGACGAGCGTTTACAACGCGGCCGTCAAAGCCCAGCTTGCCGTTTTCAGGGAGTTTAGCGTCGATGAACTGTTCAACAGTAGGCACACCTTCTTCGCCTGTCTTATAGAGCTTGATTGTGGAGCCTGCGATCTGGCGTTCAGCCTGGATCCAGTATCTGCCGTCTGTCCAGAGACCGGCTTCTTCCATTGTGACAGCCATAACACCTGCAGAGCCGTCAAAGCCCGACATAAATTTGCGTGTCTTGAAGTATTCGCCTACATTTTCAGATTCGTGGAAGTCTGCTGTAGGGATAAAATAGATGTCTATGTTTCGTTCTGCCATAGCAGCGCGAAGCTTTGCAAGACGTTCTTTTATCATAACTTTTCTCCTTTTTGTAAAATTTTTATAATTTGATTATACAACCTATGGCGTTCAATTTCAAGATATATTATTCAAAACTTTGGAAAAGATATAGGAAAAGGAGTGAAAAGATGAATTGTTACAAAAGAGCCGAGACTCTCATAAATGAAACGACAGCCCACCGCAGATTTTTCCACAAAAATGCCGAAACAGGGCTTGATATTCCGAAAGCTGTGGAATATGTGATGAACGAATTGGACAAAATCGGCATAAACGCAGAAAAATGCGGCAAGGGTGTCACGGCGACAATAGGCAAGGGGGAAAGATGTATCCTG
>JAFSBG010000099.1 GCA_017441945.1 Clostridia bacterium | reverse complement strand
TATTAAATCTATATTAATTTATTTATTTTTCTCTTGTGACCGTTTAATTTTTGTCATTCTCGGTGGGTTTTTATGTCTATTTATTCGAAAATTTCCTATATTTATCACATTTTTCCAAATTTCTATTGTAAAAAATCATTTTATGTGCTATGATTTATGTATCTCATGTAAAGAGGGGGGATAGGATGAACAAAAAACTGCAGATCACATTCATGTGCCTTGCCATCACCATCGGTATTCTCATGACTCTTTTCGGCGCTGCCGTTTTCAGTCCTGTCGACCTTTCTTTTAACAACGAGGAATTCATCGACTGGAATGACGGCTGGGTCCATATAAAAGACGGCTCTGCCACCCCTGTTTTCCTGCCTTGCTCTGTGGACGCCGAGCCTTATGAAGAGGTTGTTATCGAAAACACTGTTCCCGATATTTTCATTCCAAACCGCTCGATAAGCCTGCGTCTTACCATGCAGGAGCTTAAAGTTGAGCTGGACGGCGAGGTTATTTTTGAATACCTCCACGACGATTCCTTTCTTGCTGATTCCATGGGCAGCTCATGGCAGATAATCAAGCTCCCCTACGGCTGTGAAGGCAAGACCATCAGAATCACGCTGACTTCTCCCTACAAGATGTCTTCCGGCACTATCAACAGCATCAATCTCGGCTCAAAAAGTGCCGTTACTTTCGCGATTTTCAAGCAGCATTTCCCAAGAATGTTCATTGCATTTCTCATTATGCTTTTCGGCGCCCTTTTTCTTATCCTCGGCTATGTTTTCCGTGCTCTCGGCAGCGATGTTGCCCGAATCACATATCTCGGCTGGTTTGCAATTCTTGTTGCGATATGGCTTTTATGCGAATCGCGAATGCTGCAATTCTTCACCGGCAATCACTTTATAATCACAAATCTCGTCTTTATCGCAATTATGCTGGTGCCATTGCCGCTGCTGATGTATCTTGAATCGGCATACGAAATGCACCAGAAAAGTTTCTATCCGCACTTTATCTGGGCATTTATCATCAATTTCTTCGTCTGCATTTCTCTGCAGATAACAGGAATTCTTGACTTCTTCCAGACAGTTATTTCAACTCATGCGCTCATTATACTCGGTATGATATACTTCATCTGCACCGCACTTTACGAGGCTGTGAAGTATAAAAACGAAGGAGCTATCGCAAATCTCATTTCTGTTTCGGTGCTCTGCTTCTTCTCATCTCTTGAGCTTTTCAATTTCTACGCAGGCTCTTTCGCCTATGTAACAGACTTTTTCGCCGCAGGCATTATGGTTTATGTCTTCCTGCTCTGCTTTGACTCTTATAAATATGTCCACAGACTTTTTGAAAAGAGTGCTGAAGCAAAGCATTTTGAGCGTCTTGCCAATTTTGACGCTCTCACTCAGGGAAGAAATCGTCTTTCCTTCGATAACGACATTGCTCTGCTCTGGAAAAAAGAAAATATTCCTGAAATGTGGCTTTGTTTCTTCGACCTGAATGATCTCAAGATGATAAACGACACCTTCGGTCATCATATCGGTGATATGGCGCTCAAGCAGACTTTTGAATGTATTTCCAAGGCATTCGACTCTTCTGAAAACTGCTACCGTGTTGGCGGCGATGAATTCGCCTGTCTCTTCACAGGCACTTTTGAAGGTCTTTCATCCAGGCTGAATCTTTTCAGAGACAGCATTGAAAGTGTATCCAAAAAGGTGGCCTTCCCTTTCAATATCGCAACGGGCTATGTTGCCGTTGACAGACAGAAATACGCCTCAGTCGACGATATGCTCATCGACGTTGACACTAAAATGTACGAAGATAAATCGAATAAAAAACATTAAACTACATAAAAAGCTCACCGGATGGAGAGCTTTTATTTTTACTTTTTATATTTATTGTATGCGCTTATAAATGCAACAACCATCATAAAGAGAAAGAGAAGTGTCCAAACCATAAGATTATCATTCTGCTCCTTCATACCTGTAACAAAGAAAAAGATGAGCACTGCAGCTACAACTGTAATCATAACTATTCGAATCCATACCAATGCTTTTTGGGGCTTTTCCTTGTCGAATATTCCTTCAAAAATCATTTCACACATGGTTTCAAAAAGATCTTCCAGCATGATACATCCTTTCTTATTATAAAACGGGAGGGCATAGAAACCCTCCCCTACATTATTCCCCGATATATGTGAATCTCCTATATTCCACGCCGTCGCGGACGACTGTTTCGTTCCACATTTTTAATGGGCGCACCCAGATTCCGCCCTCGCCGTAGAGCGCTTTATAAACCACCATATCTTCAAGAGTTTCTGAGTCTTTTGCGATATAGAGCAGTTCATACTCATTGCCCTTGAAATGGCGGTATTTACCTTTTTTCACTTCCATTTTATGCCTCGTATTTCTTATAAATGCCTTCGATATATTTCTTCATCTTTTCAACTGCAGACGCAGGCTCAAGAAGAATAGCATCTTCTCCCAGGCTGAGAAGCCAGCCATAGAATTGAGGACTTTCAAAAATAGGCACAGAAATTGTGAAGTTATCGTCTCCGTCCTTCAGCATCATAATGTCCTTACCAAAGCGGTCTATCACAACACCTGCAAGCTTATTGGCAAAACGCATCTTAACCTGCATTTCCTCGCCGCCGAACATTGAGAACATCTTCTTGGAATAGGATGCAAAATCCATCTCCTGAAGCTTTTCAATGCCTTCTCGGACAGCCTTTATCTTTTCGATAGTCTCCATCTTGTCAACGCGATAGTGCTTAACCATATCAGCATCCTTGTCATAGGCCACAAGATAGTAATTTTCGTTGCTGCATGTCAGCGCAAGAGGGCTGAGAGTGTAACGCTTGCCATTATGGCGATACACCTTTTCCTTATCTCTGTCGTATTCAAAATACTTAAAGGAGATCTGACGGTTTTCGCTGATTGCCGAGTGAATCTTATCTATATTATAGTAGACACTTTCGTTCATTGTCTTTACTCTGCCTGAAACATAAACCTGACGCTGGAGGCTCTGAGCCTCATATTTGCTGGCAAAGCTTTCGATTTTCTTGATGAGAGAATTGGATTTTTTGAGTGTGATAAACTTTGCCGACTGGACAGAGTCGACAAGCAATTTCAGCTCAGGAAGCTCAAACAAGCGATTTGCAATATAATACCCTGTGTGTCTTCCCTTGTGCATTTCAATATCTATACCATAAAGGCGCAGAGTTTCAATATCATCATAAACACTCTTGCGCTCAGCAGTAATCCCCTGTTCTGCCAGATACTCTATCATTTCAGGAACTGTGACGCTATGCTCTTCGTCTGTTCTTTCTGTGAGCAGCTTCATAATATATAAGAGTTTGAGCTTTTGTCTTGAAGATTTCGCCATATTATGTTCCTCCTATAGTTTTCCGGGCTTCTATCCCCACCGGTTGTTATTCTTATATTCATTATATCATATAACACTTTTTTTGTCTATTACTATATTTTAAGATACTATAAAAACGGCTTTTTATTTATCCTTATAGGATAATATGAGTATACACTTATATTATGAATAACAAAAAGGACAGGTGCTGCCTGTCCTTTTTTATCAACTTAATTTGCGAGTACACTCTGCACTACCTGGTTATATGTATTCTGTGTGAATACACCGTCAGCGATGAGTTTCTGTGCAAGAGTCTGATTTGTGCCCTTGATTTTTGCTTTAAGGGCATTGTAGGAAATCTTTACGATATAATCACGGTACAAGCCATTTTCAGCAATTTCGGCCTGCTCTGCCTTTGTGATGAGCCCCAGCTCGATAGCCTTGCTTTCAGAGCTCTGCTCCCAGTGGAAGTCGCCTGCTGCATCGTCATAGCCAAGAGCGCGAAGCACAAATGTATAGTACATCTTTTCATCAAGCTCCATAGATGGAGAGAAAGTTGTATTTTCTGTGTTTGTACCCTTTGTTATGCCGTTTTCATAGCCATAACCGATATATTTATGGCCTTCGAGCCAGCCTGTAAGGTCGGTAAACTGAGTCTGACCGCTGTGGGCGAGAGCCTCATTTTCCTTTCCCATAAGGCGTATAAGCATAATAAGCCCCTGAAGTCTATCGCCCTTTTTGTGAAGGTCAAAACCATCGTTTGTGCCGCGGAAAAGCCCTAAATCGTAGAGCGCCTGAGCGTATTTTGTATTGACAGGCTCATAGAGAGCTGTCTTTTTATACTGACCGAAAACGAGAATATTTGTATTGTCCTTTGTCGCTTCAAAGCCGGAAGTATTATCAGCCGTAAAGAAATAATAGGTGTTGAGCGGCGCCTTTGTGCCCACATTTGCAAGGCCGCCTCGTGTGAGATTTATCGCGTCACCCTTGACGCCGAAAAGCATAGCTTCACCCGATGTGATGATCATTTTTGTGCCTGTGCGTGCTGTGATTTTTTCGCCTGCAAGAAGATTTACATTTGTGGCAGTCGAAAGAAGCTCGCCCTTGATCTTATCGGCAACAGCCTTTCTGACGGCTGTTTTGATAAGCTCCTCCTCGTTGACAGAGGAAGCGGCAGCTTTATCTATCACTTCGATGCTTTCATCGACGAAATCCTTTCCGTCAGCTATTGCATCGTCGTCCTTGTCTTCAAGCATGGTTTTAAATGGCGTCCAGAATATTTTTTCAAGATAGTCAACAGAAACCAAAGGGTCATCTGCCCCGCCCGGACCGCCAAGGCTTGTGAATGTGAATATAAGTATCGTCAGCGCGATAGTAAGTAAATATATAATTTTACGCAAGTTGCACCTCGCAGTTTATGGGTTTTCATATGTGTAACATATATATTTTACCATATCGGAGTGCAAATTGCAATATGCTACATTTTTCTGCTTATTGCGTAATAGCTTATCCAATATAACACAATAAGGGCGCATATTGACATTGCCGCCGCTGTGGCAATCTCTGCCTTGCCTATAATTTCAAGGATTATCACAGCAACGCCCACGAGTATCACATAGAAATAAAATGCCCAGCTTCGTGCCTTGTTTGCGATGGCAATATTGCGCTCGTCACTTTCGGCGATTTCCTGCTTACGGATGTTTTCTTCGCTACTTGTAAGCTTGATATACTGTCTTACACGAATTATACCGCACACCACAAGGGCAATTCCGTATGCAAAGAAAAACTCGTTTTCAAGGTTCATTATTTCTGCTGCCGCCGTTATGGATATGCCTATTATAATGTAAGCGATGGCGACGTAAAGTCTTGTTTTCAATTTCTTTCTGAATTCCATATTACTCCTCCTCAAACATAAATACTTCTTCGATAGTTTTTCCGAAAAACCTTGCAATTTTGTACGCAAGCTGCAGCGATGCGTTGTATTTTCCGTTTTCCAGCGAGATTATCGTCTGCCTTGTGACACCGACAGAGTTTGCCAGCTCGTCCTGCGTTGTCTTATTCTGCTTGCGCAGTTCTTTTATGATGTTGTTCAAGAGTATACCTCCTATTTTTTGTACTGATCAGCATTTTGTAAAGTTTACTTTACATTTTTAAGATAACACAGGTTTTTCAAAATGTCAAGTATATTTTACATTTTTATTTAAAATACCAAAAAATCGAACATTTTTTCGTTTTAGGTATTTACAAACAGATGTTCGATATGCTATAATAATACCAGAACATTTATTCGATTTTCTGGCGGTGATTTTGTGGATATGTATGAAAAGCTTTGCATCCTTGCCGATGCGGCCAAATATGATGTTGCCTGCACTTCATCGGGCAGCTCAAGAGCGGGCCGCAAGGACGGCATAGGCTCGGCTGTCGAAGGCGGCATCTGCCATTCATTCACCGCTGACGGCAGATGTATCAGCCTGCTCAAGGTGCTGATGAGCAATGCCTGCTCTTACGATTGCGAATACTGTGTAAACCGCAGGTCAAACGATGTGAAGCGGGCGACATTCACTCCCCGTGAACTGGCACAGCTCACCATTGATTTTTACCGCAGAAATTATATTGAAGGCTTGTTTTTAAGCTCGGCTGTCGTCGGCTCACCCGATGCCACCAGCGAAATGATGCTGAAAGTCCTGCTTCTGCTGAGAAATGAGTACAAATTCTATGGATATATCCATGTGAAAGCCATTCCGGGCACAGACGAAAAGCTTCTCTCCGCTCTCGGCACGCTTGCCGACCGAATGAGCGTCAACATCGAGCTTCCCTCCAACGATGGACTGAAACTCTTGGCTCCCGACAAGAAAAAGGAGGATATTTTAAAGCCGATGGGCTTTATAAAGCAGGGCATCAGCCAGAATGGCAGCGACCTTGTGAAATACAGACACGCACCTAAGTTTGTCCCTGCGGGGCAAAGCACCCAGATGATAATTGGCGCAACCCCTGATTCCGACTATAAAATCCTCAATCTTACATCGGCGCTTTACAAGAAATATTCCCTCAAGCGTGTGTTTTTCTCGGCATATATTCCCATAGTCGATGGCAGAAATCTTCCCGCCCTCGGCACCAAGCCACCGCTTTTGCGTGAGCACAGACTTTATCAGGCAGACTGGCTTTTACGCTTTTATGGCTTTGAAGCTTCGGAGATTCTCGACGAAAACAACCCAGATTTCAACCCTTATATCGACCCGAAATGTAACTGGGCGATAAATCACATGGAGTTTTTCCCTGTGGATGTCAACAAGGCAGACCGGGAGCAGCTTCTCAGGGTACCGGGTATCGGCGTCAAATGCGCCTATAAGATTTTAAAGGCGCGAAAAGCCGGAAAGCTTGATTTTGACGGGCTGAAAAAGCTTGGCGTGGTGCTCAAAAGAGCAAAATATTTCATCACCTGCTCAGGGCACACAATGCAGGGCATCAAAATAGAATACGCCCCCGTTATGTCGGCACTTATGTCGGGCGCAACATACGAGGCGTATACGATGCAGAATTACGAGCAGCTTTCGCTGTTTGACGAAAACAGACTTATTTCAAAGGAGGATGTGGTCAAATGTCTTACAGGTCAAATATAGTTTATGTCTACGACGGCAGTTTTGACGGACTTTTGTCGGTGATTTTTGATGCATTCTCCCGCAGAGAGGTGCCTGAACATATATTTACATACGACAACGAAGAAAACACCCTTTTTGCCGTCCACGAGGTTGAAACCGCTGATGACAAGGCGAAAAGGGTGGCCAAATGGCTGAGAGGCTTTTCCGGTGATGTTTTCACAGTTTTTTATTATGGCTACCTCACCTGCGTGAAAAACAAGGAAATGGAGCTTCTCATGCTTGCCATCAAGCTGAACAAGGAGGGCAAAAATGCCATTTTTGACGTCAGTTCAAGGGCTGTTCACACACTGAACAAGGGCATTTTAGCCCTGAAAAATGAAAGCCATCTCTTTTGCGGCTTCGTCCGTTTCACAGAGTACAGCGGAGTGCTTGTTTCGGAGATTCAGCCGAAAAACATCGTGCTTCCCGTTATTCTAAAGCATTTTGAAACTCGCTTCCCCAACGAGCGTTATATGATAATCGACCGCACCCACAAATCGATACTCATTCACGATTACCGCGGTAGTCAGATGGCAAATTACACCGATTTTGACCTGCCGCCGATTCCGCCAAACGAACTGATGATTCAGGACCTCTGGTGCGGATTTTACGATACAGCCGCCATTGACCAGCGCCGCAATTACAAGTGCCGCATGGGGCATATGCCGAAGCGCTACTGGGCGACGATGACAGAAATGAAAGCCCTTCTGCGTGACGAAACGATACGCAGTATAAATACAGAAAGGCACGATGCGCTTGCTCCACGCGCGGCAGGCACATCACATTAGAAAGGAGTTATTATGACAAAGTTATTTTTAGGAGTTTTTGATATTATGGTTTCCCTTTTCCTCTGGGTGCCTTTTGGTATAGCCTGCCTTATGGCGCTCGGCGGCATCAGACGCATTTTCAACCACAAGCTCACCCGTAAAACTGTATCTGTTCTCGCATTTTCTCTCCTCTACATCGGAGCTTTTACCTATCTTTATATTTACAGACCTGACGCTCTCGCTCCGGTTTTCTGCATGATAACCTGCCTTGTGCCAGTTGTCGACTCCTCACGCCGACTTGTAAAGGAAAAACATTAAAAATAAAAAGAGCTTTGCTGTGCAAAGCTCTTTTTCAAACTTACAATGCTGAATGATGTGGACTGATCTATAACTGCTGCGCCGCAGGCACTAACCTAATAAATCCGCAAAAATCCAGGACATGTGCATGGATTTTTGCACCTCTATCGGGCAAGTGTGTGCGAAGCATGCGCGCAGACCGATGTAAACTCGAACAAAGCCCGCTTTGTTCGACATATAAAAAAGAGCTTTGCTGTGCAAAGCTCTTTTGTTTTAACCGTATAATTACTTAAGAACGATCTTCTTTGCAGACATCTGAACTGGGTAATCGTCTGTCATAAGACCGAAGTTTGTGATTTCAACGATGTCCTGCTTCTGGATATCTGTGATCTCAATTTCGTTGCCCTCTGCATCGACAAGCTCTGTGTCGGAATGGAGAGAGATAACAGCCTTTGTGAAGTCCTGACCTTCAGCTTCTACAAAGATGGACTCTGTGTCAGGGTCTGTCGAAAGAACTGTGCCCTGGAATGTGAGGATTTCGCCCGGTTCAGGAAGCTGCGGCTCATTCTTGCTGCAAGCAGAAATGGCAAACACCATCACGAGGACCAACAACATGGATACG